>CAIOLZ010000099.1 GCA_903859265.1 uncultured beta proteobacterium | reverse complement strand
GGCCGTAGCTGCACCGGCTGGAACGCCAGACCCATACGCCCGCTCGTTCTGCTTCACGTAGCGCGGCCTCCAAGTCATCGTGAATCGATCCATTGCCGGTACCAACAACCACAATGCCTCGCAACGGCGCAGTTTCCCGGTCATTGGCAAACAGCAAGGCCCTCACCACTGCGCCACTGACGCCTGAATGGCTAACGATTATCTCGACGCGTGGACTGTTAATTTGGCCGAGACGGTGCGGGTCAAACTCTTGGACCTGGGAAACGGCGGATGGTACTGCTGCTATACGCCTGAACACGCCCTCCTCCACGTAGCCAATGGGCCCGGCTTCACCAGAATCGAATGGATTCAAGCGGTACGGATGGATTTTTTGCACAAAGGGCGCAGCATGCACCACTCCTGCACAAACCACCAACACATCACCCGCTGAGGCAGCGGATACCGCGACAGTGGTTGCGTCATACAGGTTGGCCGGCCCGTCGGCATTGGACGAGCTCGCAGGACGCATGGCACACGTCAGCACAATCCGCCGGCTCGCCAACAATCGGGCCGGCAAAACGCGATACAAAAAATAGGCTGTCTCCTCAATCGTGTCGGTCCCATGGGTTATCACGATGCCACACACCTGTTCTTGCTCTAAATAGTGCAACACGCGTGCCAGCAAGTGCTGCCACTGCGGGAATGTCATGTCTTTGCTGTTGACCTGCAACACCTGCTCGGTATCGACCACATGGCCGTCAAGCGCCCGCTGCAAGGCCGGTGAAGACGCCAACAAACTCTCGATTCCAACCTGCGCGGCTTTGTAGCCAACGTTGTCACTTTCGCTTTGGGAAGTACCTGCAATCGTGCCTCCCGTACCCAAGAAAACTATTTTTTTCTCCATAAAAGAACATCCCTCTTGCGTAAAAAATAAAACTGTTTAAAAATACATATACTGGATGTGATAACAGTGTGTTCATAATCACAGCCAAGCCACAACAACCCCAAGGAGTTGCCATGCTAGAAAGCCCCAAGCTCACTGCCCGTCAGCAGCAGATTCTGGACCTGATTCAAGGTGCTATCGCACAAACGGGCGCGCCCCCTACCCGCGCGGAAATAGCAGCTGAATTGGGTTTCAAGTCCGCCAATGCTGCCGAAGAGCATTTGCAGGCGCTGGCGCGTAAAGGCGTTATCGAACTTGTCAGCGGTACTTCCCGCGGAATTCGACTCAAAAGTGACGCACTGCGATCGATCAACGAGTCCAGAAGCAAGCAATTTTCATTAACCTTACCGGGTATGGCGCAACTTGCTTTGCCGTTGATAGGCCGAGTGGCAGCCGGGTCCCCCATTCTGGCGCAGGAACATGTGGACCAAACCTATTACGTTGAGAACAGTCTGTTTCAACGACAACCCGATTACCTGCTGAAGGTCAGAGGCATGTCGATGCGCGACGCCGGCATCATGGACGGAGACCTGCTGGCGGTACAAGCTACCAAAGACGCCAAGAACGGCCAAATTATTGTTGCCCGGCTGGGCGATGAAGTAACGGTCAAGCGTTTTCGCAGAAACAAACACCTGATTGAATTGCACCCGGAGAATCCCGACTACCAAACCATCATCGTCGAACCCGGTGAGCCATTTGAAATAGAAGGTCTTGCCGTAGGTCTGATTCGAAACACCATGCTCATGTAAGTCGCACAGGGGAACCAAAATGAATGTCACACTAATTCTTCAGCAGTCCATTGGCTCTGCGCTTCGTAAATTCTCCAAAAGCTTTGCTCCGCACCACCCTGTCCAACAGGCGCATGTCAGGCAGCCCAATGCAAGACCGAGCAGTGCAAGGCCGTTGCGGGTGCTTAGGTTTGTAGAAAGAGGAATGCCCAGAGCCAGCGTGGGCCGCATGGTCATTTCCGGCAGCATGGCGGACGTTTGCGCCGAACTGGACCGTCTGGCAGCCCAGGAAATGACACTGCACTGATCCGTGCTGCAGCGTATTGCCTATCGCGTGGCGCCCAGCAGGTAATCCATCTTGCCAACGGAGACGCCGTTATGGCGCAGGATGTTGTACGCGGTCGTGACATGGAAGTACAAGTTGGGTATGACCCACTGCATCAAGTAGGCGTCTGCCACCATGGTGCGCGTGGCGTCACGCCCGACCGGAAATGTGATTTCTTTCTGCTCGGTTCCTTCCATTGAAGATGGCGGCACTGATGCAAGGTAGTCCAGGGTCTTCTGGATTCGCAGCTTCAGGGCGTCCAACGTGACTTCATCGTCGGCAAATTTCGGGGCTTCAACACCTGAAATGCGAGCCACGCCGTTTTTGACGGCATCACAAGCGATCAGTATTTGCCTTGTAAACGGCAACATGTCCGGAGCCAGGCGGAATTGGGTAATTGCAGCCGGATCGCATTTTTTCTCATCGATAAATAGTTGCGCCTTGTCCAGCAAATGGCTCAGGTTTTGCAAAGTGGACATGAATGTCGGCAGACTGATTGAGGCCATTGAAATAGACATAAGTACCTTGAAAAAAATAATCGAAACAAAAGAAAACACGCTGCGTACATTGGACAGGCAAACGACACGATGTCACTTCCAAGGCACAATAAAGCCTATGAATATAGTGATACTCGACGACTATCAGGACGCCGTCCGCAAGCTCGACTGCGCCGCCAAATTAGACCCGTTTCAAGCCAAAGTTTACACAAACACGGTCAAAGGATTGGGGCAGTTATCCGTTCGCCTCAAGGACGCAGACATCATCGTTCTAATCCGCGAGCGCACCCATTTGAACCGCCAGCTGATCGAAAAGCTTCCCAAGCTCAAATTGATTTCCCAAACCGGTCGGGTAGGTTCTCACATTGATTTGCCATCCTGTACCGAGCGTGGTATCGCGGTTGCAGAGGGTATTGGCTCACCGGTTGCCCCTGCCGAACTCACCTGGGCGCTTGTGCTGGCCGCAATGCGCCGGTTGCCCCATTACATCGGCAATCTCAAGCACGGCGCATGGCAGCAAGCCGGGTTAAAAGCGGGGTCCATGCCAGCCAACTTCGGCTTGGGCAGTGTGCTCAGCGGCAAGACCCTGGGAGTCTGGGGCTACGGAAAAGTCGGGAAAATGGTTGCTGGCTATGGCAAAGCCTTTGGCATGCATGTGGTCATTTGGGGCAGTGAGGCATCACGCGAAGCTGCGTTCAAAGACGGATTTGCGGCGGCTGCCAGCAAAGAGGAATTCTTTTCCCAGTGTGACGTCTTGTCCCTGCACCTGAGACTCAACGCACAGACCCAGCACATCGTGACGCAAAGCGAGCTGGCTTTGATGAAAACCACATCCGTATTGGTCAATACATCACGCGCCGAATTGATTGAACCCGATGCACTTCTGGGCGGTTTGAACCGGGGTCGTCCTGGAATGGCCGCGGTTGACGTTTTTGAAACTGAACCCATCCTGCAGGGCCACGCCCTGCTGCGGCTGGAAAATTGCATTTGCACACCCCACATCGGCTATGTGGAGCAAAGCAGTTATGAGATGTACTTCAACGCTGCCTTTGACAATGTCGTGAACTTTATCAAGGGAACACCGACCAACATTATCAATCCCGGTGCGCTGCAAGTCAGGCGCTGATTTTTTTGTTGGGCCCGAGGATGTTGGGAGGGCCTCAAGGGCCGGCCGTCAATGCTTGTCAGTAGGGAAATCGAGGTCCAGATCCAGGCCACGGTCGTCAATTTCGGGCTGGAGAAACGGCAGCGTCGGAGCGGTCTGGATGGCGGCATCTTCACCGAGACTCACCGGGTTGGATGGCGTGTGTTGTGTGCTAAACGGCGCCAAATTGGAATCTGACTCAGCGTCGAGCCGCCGCAATATACTGTGCAATAACAGGAGGTCACGGAACGCATCGAGATCGAAGCCCTGATAGGGCTTGTCCTGGGGTGTGCGAACCAGGCAAGACTCGATGTATTCTGCAGCGCTCTCGTTTGGCCAAAACGATTCGAGTTTCAGCAATATTTGGGGGTAACTCTCCAGCCCATTTCCTTCGCTGAGGAAATCCGGATACGTGGGAACCAATCCAGTAAACAGCGTATTGAACTCTTGACGGTAGCGGTCGAAATCGGCGCGCCGGCCCAATGTATGCAGGATGCCGAGCAAGTCCAGCAAGACCAGCGGGTTCCACTGGTTGCTTTCCTCTATGCTTCGTTCCAACAGTTCTATGGCGTCGGAATGTTGTCCCAGGGCCAGAAAAAATTCCGCTTGCTGGCGCACATCCAGCATTTCCCGGATATTGACAGCCTGCAAGTTTGCGGGGCCACTTGGCGCGAAGGCGCGAATCTCGGGTTTCCTGGGGGTGATGGCAGCCGGGCTGCCTGCGATATCTACCGCACCTGAATGCAAGCCGCTCGCCGCAAACTCGCCCAGCTCAATATCCACAGAAGGCAGTTCACTGTCACGTCCAGCCTGCCCACCGGATGCAGCCTCTCTGGTCTCCAAAGAAACGGTTGATTCAGCCTGCGAAGAACTCCAGCTTGATACCGGTACCCGTTTCACGGGAATAAGTCCTTCATCCGGCAAATCGTCCGCATTCCACCAGGGACCTGCCGCCGACTTTGTAGCCCTCGCATTGACCAGGAAATAAATTAAAGCAAGCAAAGCAAAGCCCAGCAGTCCAGCAAATCCATAGAGCCAGAAGTCCCCGGAGCCCTTGTCCTGACGGGCATCCAGCGTTCGATTGATCGCCGCAAGGGCTTGCTGGTTCTTGACGGTCAAAGTTTGCAGGGACTGAAGGCTGGTCTGTACCGAAGCAACCGCCTCACCATATTTGTTGGGGTCGTCCTGCGCAGGGCTGGGTATATCCCTCTGCGCCAGGGCATCGACACGTCGCTGCAGATCCTCGATCTGCCCAGTCCGATCCGCAGTCATGTTCACCGGCGCCTTCTGAACAACTTCGTTTTTGTGCAGAACAGCTTTGTGCTGAGGCTTGGTAACAGTTGTGCCAGCCACCGGATTTTCGGTTGCTGACGCCGGCACTTTGGCACGTGCAGCGGGTATCGCAAGCGCTAACGCTGCCTTTTGCCACTCTGACGGCCCGGATGGATCCTGTGCTGCCGTGTCCGTTGACTTGGGTGCGATACCCGGCGACAGGTCGGTCAAAAGCTCCGAAAGTAAAACGTAGCGTCTCGTGGTTTTTTGGCTACAACCCGCCCGCAAACTCACTGTCACCGACGGCTCGTCCACCAATGCGCTTGAAGTGATGCTCACCAGCACCAACCCGGTGTCTGAAGCCGGTTTGACGCTGACTTTCACCCCGTTGGCAGACTGCTGTACATCGCCATAAAAAACCGCAGCATCCACACAATTCGCAGCCAAGTCCTCTTGCGCAGCCAACTGCACGCTAACCACGACATCCAGCGGCTGGCCGAGGATGGCCACTCCTTTGATGCGACCAACCGTTAACGCCGACACGTTCGATGTCAGGAACAACAATGCAGCAAAACAGGCCAAGGCCCCAAGGTTTTTAGTCGGCTTCATATTTGAACTTACATTTTGTCACATAGCGTACGCCAACTTTCATGCATCGCAAACCGATTTCCAGGGAAGCACCCGGCTGACAAAAACCAGCACGCACAAGGCCGGGCCCGGTCGGTAACAATAACTGCAATTTAACAGACACACCATGAGCAATTACGACCATTTTGTAGGCACCCAGGCGGTATCCCCACAACACAGCTTTGAGCTTGCCGCACTGGATGCATGGCTCACCAAAAACGTGACCGGGTACCGCGGGCCTGTCACTGCACACATGTTCAAAGGCGGCCAATCCAACCCGACCTTCCAATTGGTCACGCCTCTCAAGAACTACGTCATGCGCATGAAACCCGGACCAGTTGCCAACCTGCTGCCGTCGGCCCACGCGATCGAGCGCGAATTCGCAGTCATGCGTGGCTTGGGTGGAACCAGTGTGCCAGTGCCCACAATGCTGGGGCTGTGCGAAGACGAATCCGTGCTGGGGCGTGCGTTTTATGTCATGGATTTCGTCGAAGGCCGGGTACTTTGGGACCAGACGCTCCCCGGCATGGCCCCACCGCAACGTGGCGCGGTGTACGCCGAAATGAACCGCGTGATTGCCGACTTGCACACCGTACCTTTTCAGGAGCGCGGGCTCGCCAATTACGGCAAGCCGGGCAATTACTTCGAACGCCAGATCGGCCGCTGGAGCAAGCAATACGTGGCATCCATTACCCAGCCGATCGCGGAAATGGATTTACTCATGGAATGGCTGCCCCGCAACATACCGGCCATGGCACGGGATGAAAAAATGGTGAGTATCGTGCATGGCGACTTCCGCATGGACAACCTGATGTTCCACGCCACCGAGCCCAAAGTCTTGGCAGTGCTGGACTGGGAACTATCCACGCTGGGCCACCCGCTGGCGGATTTCAGCTACCACTGCATGGCATGGCACATTCCGCCCGGCGCGTTCCGTGGCATCGGCGGCGTCAACCTGCAAGCACTTGGAATCCCGACGGAATCGGAATACATCCACCGCTATTGCGATCGCACCGGTCTGGTCAGCCCGTCGGATTTGAAAACGGACTGGAATTTCTACCTTGCCTACAACCTGTTTCGCATGTCGGCCATTCTGCAAGGCATCGCAAAGCGGGTAGAGGCCGGAACCGCTTCGAGCGCGCAGGCGGTCAGCTCAGGTGCAGGAGCCAGACCCCTGGCCCAGTTGGCGTGGACATTTGCCCAAAAAAGTTAACCCTAGGAACCACCATGGACTTCGATTACTCCGACCGCACCAAAACCCTGCAAGCACAATTGCGACGCTTCATGGAGGACCATATCTACCCCAGTGAAGCCCAATACCACGCCGAAATTACCGCCAACACTGCGGCGGGCAAGCGCTGGACACCGCTGCAAACCATCGAAGACCTCAAGATCAAGGCGCAAGCGGCCGGGCTCTGGAATCTGTTTTTGCCGGTGGACAGCGCGCAGGCCGCGGGCTACCACGGCGCGGGCCTGACCAACCAGGAGTATGCACCGCTGGCAGAAATCATGGGGCGCGTGCCATGGGCCAGCGAAGTCTTCAACTGCTCAGCACCCGACACCGGCAACATGGAAACCATCGCCCGTTACGGCTCCGAACAAAGCAAAGTGGATTGGCTCAAGCCCCTGCTCGAAGGCAAGATCCGCTCCGCCTTCGCCATGACGGAGCCCGACGTGGCCTCCAGCGACGCCACCAACATCGCCACCCGCATTGAACGCCAGGGTGACGAATATGTAATCAACGGCCGCAAGTGGTGGATTTCCGGCGCTGGCGACCCGCGCTGTGCCATCTACATCACCATGGGGAAGACTGATCCAGAGGCAGCGCGCCATTCACAACAAAGCATGGTGCTGGTGCCCGCGAATACCCCCGGCCTGAAGGTCGTGCGCCCCTTGAGCGTGTTTGGCTACGACGACGCGCCGCATGGCCACATGGAAGTGCTTTACGAGAACGTACGCGTTCCCGTATCCAACATCCTGCTAGGTGAAGGCCGTGGCTTTGAGATTGCACAGGGTCGCCTCGGACCCGGCCGCATTCACCACTGCATGCGCCTGATCGGTCTGGCCGAGCGCGCGCTGGAGTTGATGTGCAAGCGCGCATCATCCCGCGTTGCGTTTGGCAAACCAGTGGCCGCACAGACCGTTACCCAGGAGCGCATTGCAGAAGCCCGCTGCAAAATCGACATGGCCCGCCTGCTCACGCTCAAGGCTGCCTGGATGATGGACGTCGGCGGCAACAAATTTGCCCGCAACGAAATCGCCATGATCAAGGTGGTAGCGCCCAACATGGCATGCGAGGTGATTGACTGGGCCATCCAGGTTCACGGCGGCGGCGGCATGTCAGATGACTTTCCGCTGGCCTATAGCTACACCTGCGCGAGAACCCTGCGTTTTGCCGATGGCCCGGACGAGGTGCACCGCAACGCTATTGCCAAGCTTGAACTGGGTAAATACGCGGACAAGCCTGCGCAGGTTGAAATGCCGGTTACGCGGGGTTGCTGAGACGGGGTTTAGCGGCCCCAGCAGGCATACTTTTTTCCCAAGGCCTCGAACCATTCAACACCTTGAAAAAGCCATTGGTCGGCCCGGAGGTGACGGATTGTTAAATTTTATTAAGCTCAACTCCATCGCCATATTTTGGGAAGCGCCTTTCATGCGACCGCAAGGCAAACACACAACCGCAAGAGAAATTGGGGAATCCGGCTTCACGTTGATTGAAGTACTGGTCTCGATCGTTGTTTTGTCTATTGGCGTTTTAGGCATGGTGGGAATGCAGTCGGCGGCGCTGAAATCGAACAAGGAGGCCAGACTTCAGTCATTGGGCGTTCAATACGCTCGGGAGTTTGCAGACATGGTGCGTGGCAACAACCAAATAGGTGCACTGCAGACATCCAACCCCTATATCGGGCAGTTTCAAACTGGCAGTGGTGCGACCACCAGTTTGGCCACGGCCAACCCAGACTATTGTTTAAGTCCCTACTCCGCTTCCGTCTGCGCAAGCAACACCGAAGTGGCGCAAGCGGAAGTGACCGACTGGCTCGCCAGAGCGGCCAGTGACTTGCCCGGCGCACGCGTGGACACTTGCTTTGACACCGCGCCTTTTGACGCTAACGGCAAGCCGCAATGGGCGTGTACCGCTGGAACAGCCGCCGCTCCGGGGCTCTTCACCATAAAAATTGGTTGGACGAGGTCGTCATTGGACAAATCAGCCATTGGCGATGCGGCGTATGACCGAGCAACTACACCAGCGGTGGTTTTATCGCTTCAACCATGAAAAACGTGCGACTCAAATACCAAAGCGGTTTCACCATGGTGGAACTGATGGTTTCATTGGCCTTAAGCCTTCTCATAGCGATGGCTGCCATTGCTGCCTTGGTTGCGGGTCGGCAAGGCTTCAACACCGTTGACGCAGCTTCCGAACTTCGTGACAACGCGCGATTTGCGGAGGACGTCATCCAGAGAATTGCCGCGCAGGGCGGATTTACAGACTACACGACCGCAGCGACCACGGGTTCTAACGTGTCGCAATATCCCCCCGCAAGCGTTACCGGATTTAATAATGCCAAACCCGACCTGACTGACGCCACAGCATCCACATCCGTCGCTTGGCAGGCTGGTCAAGTTGGATTTGCAAGTGATGTGCTGGTGTTGCGCTACCAATCTGCTGCCTTGAATTCAGGGGCAGGTACTGGTTCCGATGGCTCAGTGATTGACTGTGCTGGTAATGCCGACCAAACGGCTGGTGACACCCAAATCAGTATGTTCTATGTTGACACGGATCCCAATGGCAGTGGTGAGCCAGCGCTGATGTGCGCTTATCTTGATCGTACCGGCGCAACTCCCACTCTCAAATCCAAGGCATTGATATCAGGCGTTGAGGACTTTCAGGTTCTCTATGGTGTTGGATTGGGTCAGAAGTGCAAGCCAACCGATCCGCAACCTGCAGCGCCCTCGCCCAACACGCAGTTTCAAGGCTGCCCCGGTGATGTCGCAACCATTTACATGCGTGCAGACCAAATGGTACCCGCCGCGCCAACCGCGCCGGACCCCTATAACAATTGGCGATTCGTTCGGAGTATCCGAATAGGCTTCGTTCTGCGGGGTGCGGTCAATTCACAGCCCGGTGCGATAACGCAAACTTTTTATCCACTCGGTCTAACGCAGCTGTCGGCCACGTCTGCCGTGGGAACCGCCTTTGGCAAGGTGAGCGACCCGGGCACGATTTTTACGCCTGCCGTGGACAACAGACTGAGACAGGTAGCCACTTTTACGGTGCATTTGCGCAATTATCAAGGCTTGTAAGATGAAGAAGGAATCACGCTCTTACCGAACACGAACAGGACAGACTCAAAGCGGCAGTTCACTCATCGCGGTGCTGCTTGTTTTGCTGGTGGTGTCCCTGCTTGGCGCTGCAGGCGCACAAATTGCGCTCATGGCTGAGCGCAGTTCGCGCAATGACCGTGACATGCAGATTGCATTTCAAGCCGCTGAAGCTGCGTTGAAAGACGCCGAGTTGGATATGACAAATTCTTCGCGTAGCGCAATATTCACGGACCTGATCTCCAGTCAATTCATACCAGGATGTGGGACTTCAGGTACGACTTTGGGGCTGTGTGCCCAATCAACCAGTGGAAAACCAGCTTGGTTGACGGTGAACATGGCAGATAGCGGCGCGCCAGTCGTATCCTATGGGACAGTTACACACCAGAAATTTGCAACAGGTGGCGTGGGTATTCAGCCCGTTCAACCACCGGTTTATCTCATTGAACAGGTGCCAGACCCCAGTTCATTCGACAAGGCTACCGGAACGCAACCGATGGTGTATCGCGTGACTGCCATGGGCTTTGGTCCTCGCCCGGAAATTCAAGCCGTAGTCCAAATGATTTATCGCGTCTAGGCGCCAGAAGGTATGACATGCAAATATCAAGTTTTAGTCCTCTAGACTGGCTTCGATCTGCCAGCAATCTTAAGCGTGGTGCCCTGCTGGGAGTTTTACTGCTCCCTGTTTTAGGCTTTTTTGCCTTCGGCCAGTCCACCCCGCCCAATATCAAGTCCGTCTCGCTCACTGCAGACCCGCTATATGCACCAACCACGTTCGACAAACCAGCAATTACCCTGGCCCTGTCTGTGGAGTACCCAACTGTGGGCGCACAGTTTTATGACCCGACGGTAAGCGGCGGAACGTTGGATGCGTCGTACTCCAATGCGACCGAGTACCTTGGCTACTACGATGCTTACGGCTGCTACCAATACAACGATGCTCCAACCGAGACGCCCGCCGCGGGATTAACGACAGCCGACTACAAACGCTTTGATCGCGTTGGGCCATCGTCGTACAGCATGTGTACCAGCTACCCCAACGCATTTTCAGGTAATTTTTTGAATTGGGCGAGCAGTTCGGCGATCGACACCATGCGCATGGCGCTGACTGGCGGTGATCGCTATATAGACCAGACAAACCTGACCATTCTGCAGCGTGCGGTACTGCCTAACGGCCAAAATGGCACGCCAATTGACATGTGGAACAGCGGTGACTTTCCGGCCAAGCAGCTCCACTACAGCGGCGGAAGCTCTGGTCAGAACTATTTTGGGGCGGTACCAGCCGCGATGGCGACTGCCGCAGGTCAGAACGATATCTGGGTTGCCAATACGCTCAACCGGATCTACTTTGGTACCACGCGGGGTGGAAGTTCCAGTTCAAGCAGTTCCTACAACCTGGGCGGTTCGCCTCCGACTATCCAGAAGGGCCCGCAAGTCCATGTGACAACAACTGCGACCTCATATCCCAGCGATCTGGTCTCGCTGGGCGGTGAAAACCAGGTCTATACATGGTCAGGCACACAGGAAGTCTGGTTTGGCGTCAAAGGGCAAACCAGTTGGACGGTGTTGCCAGCTTATGGGGGCATTGACTGTTATTGGAACGGCGGCGGTGGTCCCTATGGAGGCATCACCGACCCCCTGTCCGGCGTCGCAAAACAGTGTTACGTCAGAGCCTACAATCCAAGTACATCGGTTGCGGGTTCCTGGACTCCTACCGTGAGCTCCGCCAGCAATCTGAATTCAGACGGGTTCTTTTTTGCACGCGCTTCGGTATGCAACGTCAACGCCAGTGGCGTATTGCAAGACGTACGCGATTGGGGTCTCTGCACCAAATATCCGTCGGGAAATTACAAGCCAACCGGTTCGATTCAAAAATACGCCGATAGCACCCGCGTCGGGGTATTTGGTTATCTGATCGATCAAACCCAAAGTTACGCTGCGGGTGCAACCTGGGAGAGTGCGGCGACGGGTGGACGTTACGGCGCTGTGCTTCGCGCACCGCTAGGCTACGTAGGCGACAAAACATTTGACGAATCCGGCGTTGAAAATACGCCTTCTACCGGAAATCCGGCTGCCGAATGGGATCTCAACACCGGTGTTTTCAAAGCCGACCCTTTGAACACCTACAACAGTAATCTGGCAAGCGGTTCGGTTTACAGTGCCAACAACGGCACGAGCGGCGTGATCAATTACCTGAACAAATTTGGTCGCACCGCAACGCAGGGCATGTACAAAATTTACGACCCGATTGGTGAGCTGCACTACGAGGCGTTGCGCTACCTGCAAGGCGTTACACCAAGCCCTGCGGCCATCAGCGGAATTTCTACGGCCAGTGCATCGCAGATTACTGCATGGACGCAAAACTTTCCGGTATATACCGCCTGGACTGACCCCTACGCGAACCGGTCGGCCACAGCGGATTACTCCTGTCTGAAGTCGAGCATCATGGAGGTGGGTGATGTGCACACATGGGACGGTCAGCGATACCCTGCGATTCAGGCTTCTCAACCTACCGGTTGGGCGGATGTTGCCAATAACAATATTGACATCAATTACTGGATGCACTTGGTCCAAAACTTTGAGAAGACAGTTGCGACCAGTTATGTGGATGGCGCGGGAGTAACCAGATACACGACAGGCACTACCGGCAACTGGCACAGTGCAAATAATCAGGTCCCTACCATCACGGCAAACAGCGCCTACAACAATGCGCAGATTATGGGCACTGCCTACTGGGCGCACACCCACGACATCCGCCCCAAAACATGGACCAACCAGCCCACCCTGCAGCGGCCGGGGCTGCGCGTCAAAACCTTCACATTCGATGTGAACGAATATGGCGCCAACTCCAATTTAGCCGTTACTGCAGTGAGTAACCCGTTTTTCCTGGCCAGCAAATACGGCGGCTTTCAGTCAGACCCCAGCAACACGCAAAAAGATCCTTACAACACTTGGGGTAATCCATTTCGGCAGGATGACGGTACAGCGAATGACAACGTGTGGGCTGAAACCGATGGAACTGCAAGCCGAGCAGGCTATGCCGCGTCGTACTTCCAAGGGAGCACCAACGCGCGTTCCATATTTACGGCGTTCGACACTTTGTTTGCGCGCGCGTCCACTGCGGCAACCAGTATCGCCGGTGGTGCCATTCAGTCCAAGAACCTGACACAAGCCGGAGACACCATTTTTCAGGGTACGTTCGATACCAGTGACTGGTCTGGTGACCTGGTCGCAATTCCGGTCCTTGTGAATGCCTCCAATGTGGTATCGCTTGGTACGTCCAACACTTGGACGGCCGCAACGCAGCTGGCGGCCTTGCCGTCGCCAGCGACGTCACGCAATGTCTATATCGGCAACTCGGGTGCTACGTCGAATCCGGTTGCCAGCAGATTTCAATGGTCGAGTTTGTCGAGCACCATCCAGGGCTATCTGAACACACCCGGCGGCTCGCAGACTGCCGATGGTCTGGGCCAATACAGACTCAATTACTTGTTGGGAGACAAGTCCAAAGAGGGCAACCCGTTTCGCACCCGCAATAAACTCATGGGCGACGTGATCAATTCCGGGGTGATCTATGAAGGGGATCCGTCAACCAACATTTTGTCCAGCACCTACTCTACTTTCTACAACGCCAATGTGGGAAGAACTCAGGCGGTATATGTGGGCGCCAATGATGGGATGTTTCACGCGTTCAATGCATTAACAGGGGCAGAACTTTTCGCATACATTCCCAGCTGGTTGGCTTCAAAATTGTCCTTACTGACAAACACAACCTATCCCCAGTCCCACCAAAGTTACGCCGACGGAACTGCGGCTGTGGGTGAGGCTGAATTGTCAAGTGGCTGGAAGACAGTTCTGGTTTCAGGGACCGGTGGCGGTGGGCGTGGCGTATTTGCGCTGGATGTGACAAATCCGTCCAGCTTTAGCGCCAGCAATGTGCTGTGGGAATTCACCAACTCGGATGATGCCGACCTGGGCTATGTTATCGGGCGGCCGCAGATTCTGAAAATGCGAACCAGCGACGCCAGCGCGACGACGCCAACCTATAAGTGGTTTGCTGTAGTTGCCAGTGGAGTCAACAACTATGTCCCAGACACTAATAACGGTAACATTTTCAGCACAACCGGCCAGCCTGCGCTGTTCTTCCTGGACTTGAGCAAACCGTCGGGGACGGCCTGGAGCCTGGGGAGCAATTACTACAAAGTTTCATTCCCAACCAACTCTACTTTGAACCCGACGGTAGCCGATGGCATGATCAATTTCTCGCCCGTCTTTGATAACCAACTCGCGGTATCTCAAATTTTTGCTGGCGACTTGCAAGGCAACCTTTGGAAGCTCAATTTTGCAACCTATGGCGCCAGCAACTGGAGCCTTGCAAACCTCTCGGCCTTTCACACCGGCACAAGTAGCGTCATACCGATACCTCTTTACATCGCGCAGGATTCAACCGGGAAGGTGCAGCCCATTAGCAATGCACCTCGGGTGGTTGCAGCACAAGCCAGCAATGCGCAGTACCTGCTCTTCGGTACTGGAAAGTACATTGAAGTGTCGGATCGCAGTGACACATCAACGCAGAGCGAATACATGGTTTACGACGACGGTAGTGGCAACACGGACGGGGGTAGCAGTAGCAGCGCGATCAGCAGCCGCAGTAATTTACAGGCTGGATCGATCAATGCGACCACCGGAGTGGTTACCGTCCCGGCGTTTACGCCAGGGCTTGCCACATCCACTACGGCAGCGGGAATAAAATCCGGCTGGTATGTCGATTTGCCCACCTCCGGTGAGCGGCAGGTCAGTAATGGCACGGTGTTTGGCACTCAAATAGTTTTTGGCACGCTCATCCCTGCGGCGACTGGCGTTGGCAGTAGCTGTGCCGCCGCCGGTGGCAGTGGAAACATCTACAACGTTAATTTCCTTACTGGAAGCGGCTCGTCTATAGGCTCACAAGTGGGAATTTTGGGAGAGCCGTTGGTCGTCACGCTTTCATCGGCGACCACGCAAACCGCAACCGACTCTACGGGCAGGCGGGTGAAAACCATAACCAAAGTAATATTTCAACAAGGTAGTAACGGTGTAACTGTCGGTAGTGCCGGCAGTGGTAGTGGCGGTGGTAGTAATGGTGGTACAACAACACAAACACAAATCGTGGGCCGCTTGAGTTGGCGTCGGATCAACAACTACCAAAACCTCTATAACAACCCCAACCAATAAGGGTGCGACCATGAACAAAAAACACAAACCAGAAAAAGGTTTTTCGCTTATTGAGTTGATGATCACGGTTGCGATCGTTGGCATTTTGGTTGCGGTCGCGCTTCCTTCCTATAACCAATATGTGCTCAAGAGCAACCGGGCCGAAGGCAGGACGGCATTGTTGGGGTTGATGCAGGCCGAAGAAAGATATTCAACCCAAAATAACTGTTACTTGGCTTTCACAACCACGCAGGCAGGGGTGTCAACAGCGACATCTCCGGGAACAGCATGTGGCGGTGTAACGGCAACCAGCGTACCGTTTGCCAATTTTTCCGGAGATAGTTTTTCTGCTGGGAAATATATATTGTCAGCTACTACCTGTCCTGCCCCAAGTACCGCTACGATTCAGGATTGCGTACAAGTCGTCGCAACGCCCAAAGGCTCCGATCCAACGGTAAATAACATATGGCTGACCAGTACCGGGCAAAAAGGCTGTGACGGCACCGATCAAACACAGTGCTGGTAAACGTAATGATCAAGGGAAGGATTCAACATTTACCGCGTGGCTTCACTCTGATTGAGCTCATGGTGGTGATCGCCATCATCACCGTCACTCTGGTGCTGGCTTTCCCAAGTTTTCAAACTTTTCAACGCAATGCACAGTTGACATCACTTGCCAACTCCATGATTGCAAGCATTAACGCTGCGCGCTCGGAGGCCATGAAATCTGGTAACGCGGCGATGGTGAAACCTAACGACGGCGTGAACTGGTCTTCCGGATGGGTCGTGTTTGTTGACGTAGCAAGAACCGGACTGGTTAAAGACAATTACAGCCACATTCTTTTACAGGTCCCTGCGGTTGCGTCTTACATCACTATTTCTGCGACCAGCACGGCGAGTGGAGGAACACCCTATTTAATGTTCGACGCGCAAGGTTACACGTCCAATACCAATGCGAGTTTTACCAACGTCAACTTTTCTTTGGCCCGCAATGATGTTGACGCCACTCAGACTGGCTTTGAAACTCGCCGTGTCATCTTGTCGAATACCGGCAAGTCACGTGTTTGCCGGCCCTCCACCGACACAACCTGTACGGCCACCGCGACCAGTTAGTG
>CAIOLZ010000098.1 GCA_903859265.1 uncultured beta proteobacterium | reverse complement strand
TCTTCAAGGCATGCATGTCCAGGTGTGCCTCGGCAAGCAGCTTCTTGAGCTTGGCGTTCTCGCTCTCGAGTTCACGCAGCTTGCGGGCGTCGGGTACATCCATCCCGCCGAACTTGGCCCGCCACTTGTAAAAAGTGGCGTCACTGAATCCGCCTTTACGGCAGATCTCCTTGATGGGCATACCGGCCTCAGCCTGCTTGATGAACCCAATGATTTGCTCTTCGCTGAATCTGCTCTTCTTCATATCCGTCATTCTCCATATTGACGGACTTCCGGGAATTTAGATTGGCACGGCTAGCAGGGGGCAGGTCAGACCATACGCGTGCGTTTTTTGGTAAATGCGAAGGCCATTCGCAAGAGACTTCTTGCCTGATGCAGGCGGCGGACACGGTCAGTACTGAGATCAATGCCGAAGTCTGGAGCCAACCAGTGATGGCCGGTGAGCGCTGCACCTTTTTGCGTCCCGGACAATTTGCGGTCACAGGAAGCTGCAATGCCATAGAGCCCACTGCGATCGACAAGTCGAAACGGCGCTTTGATGGCGGGAATGGTCAGACTTAGATTTTCCGGCACAAACGAAAAAGCCCGTAAGTATGTTGGCGCGCGCCCGCTTTTACCCATTCAGCGTGCTTAAGATTCCGCACCCGTAACCCAGAATAGCTCGCATTTTCGTTGGAATTTCTCTTTCCACGCCCGAGTTTGGCAAGTCGCGCGGCTTGAGTAAAAAGCTCTCGCGCGTCAACACGATGTGTTACCGAGACTTAAAGAGTCTTCAAGTAGGTTTCCAGCTTGGCAAATGTACCGCCAAACCCTTGTTCCATGCCGCTGCGTGCAGCGTCAAAAGTGGAGCTTCCAATTGCATCAGAGTTCCACGGCTGCCATGTGATGGTTACTCTGGTGCTATCACCCTCAATGTCTTCAAAGACCGTGGCGGCCAGCATCTCAAGCGGCCAAGTGGCTGACATGGGATGTCTGGTATTCCCGCCATCTTTGTCAGAGAACGACTGAATGAAGGTCAGCCGTTCGTTTGGCACGATTTCACGGAAGACTTGCTTGCCCCACATCTGCATGTCATTTGGGCCTTCAAGGCCGTAATGGTAGGTGCCACCCACGCGAAAGTCCATGGAGGCGTGGATTGTTTTGAATCCCTCAGGACTCATCCATTTTTCCAAATGGTTAGCGTCAGTGTGCACTTTGAATACCAGGTCGCGGGATGCATTGAAAATTCGGGAGATGCTAAATGGTGCGGCAGCTTGTTGCATAGCTTTTACCTTTGGTTGATGAGAAACACGGTTTAGACGCAGGCAGGTTTTGCATTTCGAACTGCGCCACGACTTTGTGGCGGTTGATGGCGTTGGTTTGCCACGCCTGCGGGGAAATAAACAATTGACAATGCAGAGACCGTCGCATCAAAATTCGTTGAACGATATTGCCGAAATTTCCAACCTGATTTCAAGGGTTGATACCATAAAAAGAATGACGTAGTGGGTTTTGAATCTTAATTTATGCATGAGGAAACTGGCCTTATAGGCTACGGATTCTTTAAGGGGGGGCCATGAAGTTGGTGCGATTTTTTCTCGCAGCCTTGTGCGTTTTGACACCATACCTGGCGTTCGCACAAAACAAATCACAGAGCACAAACTCTATTACGCGGCTTGGCGAACTGGTTGATCAGGGCAATATGGAACAAGCCTATGAACTTGGCAAAGCCGATCGTGACTCGTATGGCGAGGCCAAGTTTGATCTGCTCTTTGGCATCGCTGCCGTGGAAAGTGGCCATGTGGGCGAAGGTGTCATGGCTCTTGAACGCTTCGTTATTGAGAATGCTGACAATGTCCCGGGGCGACTGCAATTGGCGCGTGGCTATTTTTTGTTGGGGGACGATGCGCGTGCTCGCCAGGAATTTACGGCGCTGCGTGATCAGCAATTGACGGCCGATGTAGAGGCCACTGTGGATCGTTACCTCGACGCAATTCGCTTGCGGGAGTCACGCTATTCTCTGACACGGGGCTTCTACCTGGAAGCCGGGTTAGGTACAAATAGCAACATCAACGCAGGTGTACCTGACGCCAACATCAACCTGCCGTTGCTGGGTGATGTGCTGATTGCGAGTGGCGGAACGGAACAGGCGGACACCGTGTATCAATTGGGCGTTGGGGGTTATGCCTCTATTCCGCTGCAGGCTGGGTTGTCGTTCTATGTCAACGGGCAGGCCGACCTTCGCTATAACGCCAGTACGAATAATGTGGCGTACGATCAGAACAATTACAGCCTGAATTCCGGGCTCTCCTGGATTAACGACAAGCACCTGGTACGGTCGGGATTGATCTTCAGTTATGTGGATGTAGGACATGAGGCCTATGTAACGACCAGCGGAATGGAGTTGGAGTGGCAGTACCAACTGAGTCCGGTAGAGTCTGTGTCAGTCAGCAACCAGATCGAGCAGTTGTCTTATGCAGGAGACAATCAACCGCGCAACGCCAATTTTGTCGGATTGTCCTTTGGCTACCGCAGGCTTTTTTCACAGTCCTGGCAACCTACGCTTAACGTGACGCTCATAACCGGTCAGCAGTTTTCTATTACTGGCCGTGATGATTTAGTCCCCACTACCATCGGGCTGAGCTCCGACCTGAGCTTCACACCGGACGCGCAGTGGGGCGTGTCTTTGGGGGTGGTGACTATTAACTCGCAATATGGAGCGGCGGACCCGTTGCTGGGTGTCACACGCAATGATACGTATAACGCCTTCAATGCAGCCGCCTCGTATTTGGTGAACAGGAACTTATCAGTGCGCGCTGAAGCCTCCCTCGCCAGAAATAATTCGAACATAGAACTATATTCTTACCCGCGCGAAACTTACTCAATGAAGGTGCGTTATGAATTCAAATAACGGCTTCCTCGGGCGCACAAGATTGGTGCGCGTCCTGTTTACCGCCTTGGCTTGGCTGATAGCTTTTGGCTGTTCGGGATTGGTACATGCTGACGAAGCTGCCGGGAAAGTTATAAGCGCGAGTGGTAGCGTTCGCATTGCTCGCAATGGCCAGGAGTTTGACGCGCCCCGTGGCACGGAAGTTCGTGCGGGCGATGTGCTAATGGTGGCTGCGATGTCTAACGCGCAAATTCTTTTTGCCGATGATGCCACCATGGCATTACGCGCTGATACCGTTTTTCGAGTCGATGAATTTAGCTACAAGGGTGACGACAGGGGTGCATTGCAAAAGGCATTTTTCAGCCTTCTCAAAGGCGGCCTGAGAAGCATCACTGGACTTGTCGGAAAGCGCTCGCATGATGACTACCGAGTCACCACACCAACATCGACGATTGGAGTTCGTGGCACAAATTACCAGCTGGTGCAGTGCGAGGACAAGTGCAGGAACGCCGACGGCAGTCTGGCTGCCGCTGGCACCTACGGTCAGGTAAGTGAGGGTCATATCGCCGTTCGCAATGAAAGTGGCGAAAGTCTTTTTGGCACCAACGAGTTTTTCCACGTATCGAATACCCATGCCGTCCCAGAAAAGCTCATCGCACCACCCGTTTTCCTCAGCGATACCCTGGCGGGCAGGCGAACGCATGGGCCCAGCGCCATGGCTATGGTCAATGGTGCTAGTAATACCGGGAGCGCCGCTGGCGCAGATGCTGTTTCTGGTGCAGCAGTAGTCGCACTCACCGGATCAGGCGCGACCAGTGGCGACTCCATGGTGACGTCTAACTCCGCAGGTTCCGTCCTACCTGCTGTGGTCCTTGCGCCCGTGCCTACCAGTTTTCAGAGTACGAGCAACATTTCTGCAGCCGGGCCCGCGGCATTGATCCTGCCATCGGGCAGTTCAACCGTGCTTTACTTCAATGTTCAGGGAGTGCAAGTTACCGGGACATGCGGCAGTCCGCCGTGCGGCGCGATCAGCATTGGTGAAGTTTTTGTGACAGTCAATCTCGCGGCTCAGCGTGCGTATGTGACCAGCATTTTTACGGATCAATCGGGTGGCATATTCAATCTGAGCACGCCTTTGAATTCTGGCGGCTTGCCAGTTTCGGTCAGTGGGTCCACGGTGATTTTTGGTGGCACTGTTAATGTTTCCGACTATCCAACCCAAACGGGATCATTTCGTTGTTCAACTTGCGGGTCTGGAAGTACTGTGGGCACGTTGGACACCGTCAGCATATCCGGCACACTGACCCCTGCTCAAGCCACGATGACCCTAACCGGCTCTAATGCATACGGTTCAGGTGGCTTTACTGTGAACGTGCCCTCGGCTACACCACCCAATGTGCTTGGTGCAGCTGCTGTCATTCCACGCTCCGGTGGAGGTTCAAATGCCGTAGGCTGGACGACCTGGAACGTGCAAACCAACGCCAGCGGAGCGCTGACAGGGTTGGGCAACACCTCGGGGAATAACAATGCGCAGGTGGGCTCAGCGAACAATATTACCGTGGGTACCGACAGCGCTACCGGAATGGTCTGGGGTTATTGGCACGGCGCCGGAGCCCATGTGGTGGATAGCAACTACGTCAGCCTGACTACGGGTGCGAATTCGACGATTCCCTGGGTAGTGGGTCCATTTACCGCATCAGCTCCGACCAGCCTGGGTACAGCAGTGACCTTTAGTCCGGTTGGCTGGGTTGTTAACGGAACGAGTGGCACTTTAAGCAGTGCTAGCTTGACGGCCGATTTTGTTAATCGAAACATGGCTGTCAACATCACATCTTCCAGTACGGGAGCCGGTGCGAGTACTTATACGATGACCGGGAACTCGGGCTTCAGCGCCACAACAGGTCGATTTGGCGCAGGCTTTTCAGGTGGCAGCTGCACGGGTGGTTGCAATAGCGCCAACCCCAGCGCCACACTGGGTGGGTCTTTTAATGGCAATTTCATCGGATCTTCCGCGCAGGCTGCGGGCCTCGCATTTACCTTCGGGTATGGCCTTGGCAACGGCGTGAACGGCGTTATTGCTTTTAAACGTTGATCCTGAATTTTCCGGTGGTTTCACGGCCCGTAGCCTCGGACGCAGGGCCGAATCAGACCATGCGAACGTCACACTGGGGAAGTCATATATTGCGGGTATCCCGATCTTGCTCCAGACCGCCATGTAACAGGCGACCGGCGTCGGGTACTTAACTGGCCAGAGCGAAAATGGCTTTCAGCTTGAAAGCCAGTGTGCAGCCCCTGCAAAAGCAGGCTTACATCGGCGGGTGCAAAGTGGCGAAAAAGGACGAGGACTTTGTATTCGTCTGAACTGGTGTCGAACGCTGCGTAGTTTCCAAGCGGCAAGCAAAGTACTTTTTCTGTGCATTCAGCTGAGCGCAAAAACGAAAGCATCATGTCGTCGAGCTCACTGCTATCGACGAGTCGGAACGGCGCGGTCATCGTCGGACCACCGTTAATGTCCACGGAATGTCCACAGCACCGTTTTCCGCGGCAAATAAAAAAGGCCCTTTTCAGAGGAGAAAAGGGCCTTTTGAGTGTGGTAGGCGCAATTGGACTCGAACCAACGACCCCCACCATGTCAAGGTGGTGCTCTAACCAGCTGAGCTATGCGCCTGAAGCTCTCCATTATAGCAGTTCAAATTTCATGTTCCGGCGGGACTGCATGAAACGACAATTTC
>CAIOLZ010000097.1 GCA_903859265.1 uncultured beta proteobacterium | reverse complement strand
GACACCCAGGGCTTCAAGGCGTGCAGCCCGTCAGACAATGGGCATCCTCATCGAAGTCCATCGGCTTGCCGCTCAAAGGCAGATAGACCGGCACTTTGGTGTTCTTCATGAACGCCTCCGTTTTGGAGCCCGCAACCACTTTTCCGTTCAGCGTGGCAGCTTCGTTGGCATGCGACGGGATGACGGCTGCTGGCTGAATCATGTCGTTCACGACATAAGCCGCTTCAAGCGGGCCGGTCGTGAAGGTTCCGCCGATGTTCAGAACCACCAATTTAGCGTGGTAAAACTTGCGAATGATCGCATCGTGCTCGGCCATCATTCCGGTGTCGCCCGACAGATAAACCACCAGGCCGTTGGAAAATTTCAACACGAAGCCGCCAGCAGGTCCGACATACGCCGTCAACGCATTGGCCGCCAGATTTTTGGCCAAGTCGCCGGTCAAAAACATGGGATCTACACCATTCGGATGCGCCGCTGGAACCCCGGAAATCTCGACACCGCCCAGCTTGGTCTGGGCTCCAAAGCGCAGCAACTGCACCTGCTTGGGATCGCCCCCGGCATCCCTGACTTTGGCGGCCAGAAAAATGGCCATTTCGGAGCCGACGATAAGTTTGGTTTTCCGTGCCGCAGCAATGTTTACCGTATTGGAGTTGGGAACGACCTTGACCGCAAATTCGGGTGCCGCGCAGGTACCGGCGTTGGCGGCAGACGCAATGGCATCGCCCAGATGGTCGGTATGGGCATGCGACAGCAGCACCGCATCCAGATGCCCGAGCCGCTCATCCGTGGGTCCGCGCACGGTACGGCCAGCGTCATACAAGATGCGCGTACCGTCCGGATCCTCGAAGACCATCGCCCTATCGGCGGCACAAAACTCGCCGTCGTGGCTGCCCAGCGGCGTGATACGCACCGTCGCCGGATGGTCGCTTGCCCCCCACACCGGGCCCTGCAGAACCGCGAACACGACGAGGACTTCCAGTGCAGACAAGAATCGAAAGGTCATAGCCATCCTCCAGCAGATGCGATAGGTCTCAGATTATTTGAGAGACGAATAGTTCAAAGGAACCCACACATAGCCCTTGCCATCCGCGGCAGCGCGCAAGTGGCCAAGGCCAGGAAATGCAACGTGCGCCAAACCGATCAGGGCACCACTCTTGGCAGCGGCGGCGTAGGCTGCTTTGCGCGCAACTGCTGCGGCGCTGCTGTCGGTATCGAACGCAATCGTCACGCTCGGGTTTGCAAACTGCACGGCCGCGACGTGCATCAAGTCACCCCAGAGTTCCAAACGCTCGCCTTTGCTCTCCACGATGTATGCCGTATGACCAGGGGTATGCCCATAGGTGGATTGCGAGCGGATGCCCGGCACCAGATCCGTGCCACCCGTGAACGGCTGGAGCTTGCCGGCAGCCACATAGGGGTTGACGGAGGCCATGGCACCCTGGAAAAAGCCTTTGGCGCCTTCGGGCGCGGCATTCATTTTTTCCATACTCAACCAGAAATCCGTGTCCGCTTTGTCGATGCGCAGCACCGCATTGGGGAACGCAATGGCATCGCCAGACATCAGCCCGCCGACGTGGTCCGGGTGCATATGGGTGATGTAGATCTCATCCACCTGCTCAGGCTGGTAGCCGGCCGCCTTGATGTTGGCCAGCAGATTACCAAGGGTTGGCCCAAACAGTCCGGCCGCACCGGTGTCGATAAGCACCAGTTTGCTGCCGGTATTGACCAGATAGGCATTGACCGAGGTCTCAACAGTTTCTTTCAAAAACCCGGCTTTCAATGCAGCGGCCAGATCTTTGGGCTTGGCATTGGTCAGCAGTTTGAGCATCGGCAGTTTGACCGTGCCGTCAGAAATAGCGGTCACTTCAAAATCACCGACCATGACCCGGTAATAGCCGGGCGCTTGCGTTTTAACCATGGGCGCGGCCGCCGTGGCCGTGGTTGACACTGCGGAACAGGCCAAAAATGCTGCGAGTGCAAAAGTGGAAAGCGAACGGTGCATAGGTGCTCCAAAGAAGTTCAAGCGGGTTGTTGATCAGCGCGCGAATTGTGACGCGCCGCCCGGCAGCGTGCCAGCACACCGCAAATAGCCAACTGTGCCGGGTGGTGAATCCCGGTGGATATCACAGGACCGCGCGCGCTGGACCAAGGCCCGCCCCTGGCGCAGGGCCGCCTTGGCGCTACTCACCACGCCGCTACGCTGCCGTCGCTGCGAGGGTCTTCCCCGCCTTCCATCCATCCGCCGGGGTGCAATACCAGGGCCCCTGCATGGCCCATGCGTTCGTCAAAGTCTGCGACAACTTCCACGGGGTGGCCCAGTGCGCGCAAAGCATCCTCGGTGGCAGGTGGATACCGTGCCTCCAGTTTGAGCGTCGTGCTTTGCTCGGCCCAGGTGCGCCCCAACAACCAGCGCGGCGCAGCCACGGCACTGCGCGCAGAGTGATTGCCCCACACATACCGCGCAAACACCGCTGCCTGCGTCTGCGGCTGGCCCTCACCCCCCATGGTGCCGTACACCAGAAG
>CAIOLZ010000096.1 GCA_903859265.1 uncultured beta proteobacterium | reverse complement strand
TCATCGGTTTTGTCGGGCCCGATGTTTGGCAAAACGCCGGATGTCCTGCGCATCGGCTACCAAAAATCTGCCGCAAATCTGGTTGTTGTCAAACAGCAAGGTACATTGGAAAAGCGTTTTCCCCACACCCGCGTGAGCTGGATTGAGTTCCCTGCCGGACCGCAGCTGCTGGAAGCGCTTTCGGTGGGCAGTCTGGACTTCGGGCTGACCGGGGACTCGCCACCGGTGTTCGCACAAGCCGCCGGCAAAGACCTGTTGTATGTGGGTGCCGAGCCGCCCAAACCGGACAGCTCGGCCATTCTGGTACCCAAAGATTCGCCGCTGCGCAGCCTGTCGGATCTGAAGGGTAAGAAAATTGCCCTGCAAAAAGGCTCCAGCGCGCATTACCTGCTGGTGGCGGCACTGGAAAAAGCACACCTGCAATGGACTGACATTCAGGCTATTTACCTGACGCCCGCTGATGCACGTGCCGCGTTCGAGCGCAACAGCGTGGACGCCTGGGCAATCTGGGACCCCTATTACTCCGCCACCGAATTGCAAATCCAGGCCCGCGCGCTCAGCACAGGCCGGGGTCTGTCGAGCAACAACTCGTTCTATCTGGCATCGCGCAGCTTTGCCACCGAACAAGCTGAAACCGTGGCCGCGCTGTTTGAAGAGCTCAGCCGCGCTGACCGTTTTATCCAGGAGAACCGTCCGCAGGCCATCAAATTGATTGCCGATTTCAGCGGGCTCGATGCCGGCGTGGTGAATCTGTTTTTGCAGCGCCGACCACCCTCGCCAGTCGGCCCGCTGAGCGCCAGCACGCTCATCGAGCAGCAAAAAGTAGCCGATGCATTTTTCAAGCTCGGCCTGATTCCCAAACGTGTCGCCGTCGCCAACATCGTGTGGTCTGCGCCACAGACAAAACCTTAACCCAAAGTCGCTTTTTCGCCCCGTTATTCATCATGAAAATTTTCTGGTTTATCCCCACCCACGGCGACAGCCGCTACCTTGGTACCGCCGAAGGTGCCCGCACGCTCAACCACAACTACCTCAAACAAGTCGCGCAAGCCGCCGACAGCCTGGGCTACGAAGGCGTTCTGATTCCGACTGGTCGTTCCTGCGAAGACCCGTGGGTTATTGCTTCGAGTCTGTTGTCAGTCACCACGCGTCTGAAATTTCTGGTGGCAGTGCGCCCGGGCCTGCACCAACCGGCGCTGGCTGCGCGCATGGCAGCGAGCTTTGACCGCATGTCCAATGGCCGTTTGCTGGTCAATCTGGTGACGGGCGGCGACCGGGCCGAGCTCGAAGGCGATGGCGTCTTTCTGGACCATTCCCAGCGCTATGAGCAGTCGGCCGAATTCATCCGCATCTGGCGCGAAATCATCACACGCAGCCATGACGGGCAAACCTTCGACTATGAGGGCAAACACCTGCAGGTCAAAGGCGCCAAATTGTTGTACCCCGCCATTCAAAAGCCACATCCCCCGGTTTACTTTGGTGGTTCATCGGACGCGGCCCATGACCTGGCCGCAGAGCAGGTCGAGACCTATCTCACCTGGGGCGAGCCCCCGGCAGAAGTTGCAAAGAAAGTAGCCGATGTGCGCTCTCGCGCCGCCAAACATGGGCGCACGGTCAACTTCGGTATTCGACTGCATGTCATCGTGCGGGAAACCGACGCAGAGGCTTGGGCCGCTGCGGAGTCGCTGATCAGCCGACTCGACGACGCAGTCGTGGAGCGCGCCCAGAAGTCCTTTGCCAAGATGGATTCCGAAGGCCAACGCCGCATGGCGGCCTTGCACGGCGACGGCAAAAACCGCAGCCGCGCCGCGCTGGAAATCAGCCCCAACCTGTGGGCGGGCGTCGGTCTGGTACGTGGCGGGGCCGGCACAGCGCTGGTCGGCGATCCGCAAACCGTGGCCGACCGCATTCAGGAATACGCAGACCTCGGCCTGGACACTTTCATACTTTCCGGATACCCGCACCTGGAGGAGGCCTACCGTTTTGCCGAACTGGTATTCCCCCTGCTGCCGGTGGCGGTACAGGAAAAACTGGCCGGCGGAACGTCCTTCGGACCCTTTGGAGAAGTCGTGGCCAACGACTACGCTCCCAAAGTTTCGCAAAGCTGATGATGAATTTCCTGCGTGGAGTCCTCCAGCGGCTTCTTCCGTGGCTGGTGCC
>CAIOLZ010000095.1 GCA_903859265.1 uncultured beta proteobacterium | reverse complement strand
CGTGGCAGCAGCCGCTGCTGGCAACGCTGGCGTGCCTTCAACCACACCAAGGGTCGAAAAATAAGCCGCCAGATCGGCCATGTCCTGATCGCTCAGCGACTCGGCGATGCCACGCATGCTGGGGTGCTTGCGTTCGCCTTTTTTATAAGCATTCAATGCCGAAACGATGTACTGCGCCCCCTGACCTGCTATTTTGGGCACCTTGTAAATTTCCGGGAAACTGGCCTGGTAGCCGACGATGCCATGGCATCCGACACACATCGCATTCTTTTTCTCACCAGCTTTTGCATTGCCCGTGACTTCCTGTGCTGAAGCAGACATTACGGTCACGGCAGCGACCAGCGCCAGGGATAAGGACAGGAGCAGTTTGTTCATTTGCGCGGACAATCCAGAAGACATTGGTATAAATTGACATCGGCATTATATCGACAGGCCCTTCACATTCAGTCCGCAATCACACCCATGAAATTTCACGGCACCAAAAATTACGTCGCAACCCAGGACCTCATGCTATCGGTCAATGCCGCCATCACGCTGCAACGGCCTTTGCTGGTCAAAGGTGAGCCTGGCACCGGCAAAACGATGCTGGCCGAGGAGGTCGCGCAGGCCTTGAATATGCCGCTGCTGCAGTGGCACATCAAGTCCACGACCAAGGCACAACAGGGGCTTTACGAATATGACGCTGTCAGCCGGTTGCGTGACTCTCAACTGTCGGACGTTGACGGCGGCGAACGCGTCAAGGACATACACAATTACATTGTTAAAGGTGTTCTCTGGCAAGCTTTCACGGCGGAAGAGCCGGTAGCTTTGCTGATCGATGAAATTGACAAGGCAGACATTGAATTTCCCAACGACCTTTTGCGCGAAATTGACCGCATGGAGTTCTACTGCTACGAGACGCGCGAGCTCATCCGCGCCAAGCATCGCCCACTGGTTTTCATCACTTCGAACAACGAGAAAGAGTTGCCTGACGCCTTCCTGCGGCGCTGCTTTTTCCACTACATCAAGTTCCCCGATGCCAGCACCATGCAGAGCATTGTTGACGTGCACTTTCCGGGTCTCAAGCGGGAGTTGCTCAGCGCCGCCATGAAAACCTTTTATGAGGTACGCGGTTTGCCGGGGCTGAAGAAAAAACCATCGACGAGTGAGCTGCTGGACTGGCTCAAGTTGTTGCTGGCGGAGGACATTCCTTTGACGGCCCTGCAAAGCACAGACGCAAAAACCTCACTTCCGCCGCTGATCGGTGCATTGCTGAAAAACGAGCAGGACGTATCGCTGTTTGAGAAACTCATGTTCATGCAACGTAACAATCGCTGAGCACTTTGCTTTGCACCCAAGGTTATCCATGAAAAATACACTGCTGCTGGAGGGCTTGAGCGACGCTGCCGGCTTTGTTGGCGGCGCGCTGGCAGGCTTTTGGCTGGGCCGCCTGTTGGGCATGGACCTGTTCGCGCCCGGCTATGGCAACGCGAGTATTGGCGCGATTGTGCTGGTCGGCCTGGGCGGCGGAGCCGGCCTGCAAGTGGCCAGGCGCTGGCGCGCAAAATCGGCGTCTATGGACAACTCCGACGCATCAATGCGCAAACCCAAGGAATAACCATGGCATTTGTAGAACCCGTTACCTTGTCCGCGCGCGGCGTGCGCCTGGTGCCCTTGGGACTCGAACATGAAGCGGGGCTGCGCGCAGCCGCGGCGGACGGTGAACTCTGGAATATTCGCGTCACCTCCGTGCCCGAACCTGAGCAGACCCGCAAATACATCGAAGACGCACTGTCCATGCGCGATGCCGGCAACCGTTTTGCGTTCGCGGTGACCGATGATGCAACGGGCAAAGTGCTGGGCAGCAGCAGCTACCACGACATCGTCGGCACTCTCAAGCGTGTTGAGATTGGCTACACCTGGTACGCGAAAAGCGTGCAGCGAACCCATGTCAACACCACCTGCAAACTTTTGCTCATGACGCACGCTTTTGAAGAGCTCGGTTGCCACGTCGTCGGCTGGCGCACGGACAACTTCAATTTCGCCTCTCAAGCCGCCATTGAACGCTTGGGCGCCCGCAAAGACGGCGTACTGCGGGGCCATGCAATGCGCCGCGACGGCACGATTCGCGACACGGTGATGTACAGCCTGCGCAGTGGCGAGTGGATGGAGGTGAAAGCCCAGCTCTTGCACTCACTGGACAAACCGCGCTGAAAAGCACCCAATCTGGCCATGCTGCTTGATTTTTTTTACACCCTGCGCTCTGCCAAACTGCCGGTATCCGTCAAGGAGTACCTGACGCTTTTGGAAGCGCTGCAAAAAGGAGTGGTCGGTCCCAACGCGGACTCGCCACCGGATGGCAACTCAGCAAGCACGGCGGGTTACAGCATCGATGATTTTTATTACCTCAGCCGCACCACGCTGGTCAAAGACGAAAAACACTACGACAAATTCGACCGCGCGTTTGCAGCCTACTTCAAAGGCATCGAGTTACTGGCCGACTTCACCAAAGAAGTTCCGCTGGAATGGTTGCGCAAAAACCTGGAGCTCAATCTGAGCCCTGAGGAACTCGCCAAGATCGAAAAAATGGGCTGGGACGAGCTCATGGAAACACTCAAAAAGCGCTTTGAAGAACAAAAAGAGCGCCATGAAGGCGGCAGCAAGTGGATTGGCACCGGCGGCACGTCACCGTTTGGCGCTTATGGCCAAAACCCCCAAGGCATTCTCATTGGACAGGACAAAGGCCGCAACAAGAGTGCCGTCAAAGTCTGGGACCAACGCAGTTACCGGGACTATGACGACACCCAGGAGTTGGGGACGCGCAATATCAAGGTGGCGTTGCGGCGACTGCGCAAATTTGCCCGTGAAGGCCACGAGGACGAGCTCGACCTCGACGAAACCATCAGCAAGACCGCTGCCAACGCAGGCTACCTCGATATCAAGATGCGTCCGCAGCGGCATAACAACGTCAAGGTGCTCCTGCTCATGGATGTGGGCGGCACCATGGACGAACACATTGCACGGGTCGAGGAGTTATTCAGCGCCGCCAAAACCGAGTTCAAGCACCTGGAGTTTTATTACTTCCACAACTGCGTGTACGACTTCATGTGGAAGAACAACCGGCGCCGCTATGCCGAAAAATTCGAAACCTGGGACATCATCCGCAAATACAACAAAGACTACAAACTGATCTTTGTCGGCGACGCCACCATGAGCCCGTATGAGATTCTTCAACCCGGCGGCAGCGTGGAATACAACAACCAGGAAGCCGGTGCCGAGTGGCTGCAAAGGCTGATCCACGCATTCCCCAAGTTCGCCTGGATCAATCCGGAACCACAAGGCGTCTGGCAATACCGCCAGAGCATCAGCGTGATTCAGCAGATCGTGCAGCAGCGCATGTACCCGCTGACCCTGCGCGGCCTCGAAGAAGCGATGCGGCATTTGACCAAATAGGCCGTGCGGCGCGCG
>CAIOLZ010000094.1 GCA_903859265.1 uncultured beta proteobacterium | reverse complement strand
TGCATCGATGGGTTGACTGGCGACCGGGAATGTCAGGGAAAAGAAAAAGTGACTACCCTCACCCGGCGAACTCTCAAGTTGGATTTCGCCACCCATCAGATGCACGATACGCTGGCTAATGGCAAGGCCCAGCCCCGTTCCTCCAAAGCGGCGGGTGGTGGATGCTTCCGCCTGAGAAAACCCGATGAAGATGGACTTGTGCTGCTCCGGTGCGATACCAATTCCGGTATCCCGCACAGAGAACTCGATTTCCACGCTGGCCGGTGACATGGTCCGCTGACGCAGGCCAAGCACGACTTCGCCCTTGAAAGTGAACTTGATCGCATTGATGCACAGGTTCAACAGAACTTGCTGCAGCCGCAATGCGTCACCCCTCAAAAATTGCGGCAGTTGGGGATCGACATCCAATAAAACCTCAATGTTTTTATCGGCGCAGTTGGCCGTCAGAACCACCGAGAGATCACGCAAGACGCGCTCAAGGCTGAACGGCTCGTCCTCGAGCGTCATCTTGCCGGCCTCAACCTTCGAGAAGTCCAGGATATGGTTGATCAGATTCAGCAGCGTCCTGGTGGAGCCTTCCGATTTGATGGCGTAGTCCCGCTGCCGGTCCGTCAGTTCGGTGGCTTGGAGCAAATGCAGCATGCCCAGAATGCCGTTCATGGGCGTTCGCAGCTCATGGGACATCGTGGCAAGAAACTGGCTCTTGGCGATGTTGGCTGCTTCAGCCGCTTCCTTGGCCAGAATAATTTCCGAGGTTTGTGCTTCTAGCTGCTCAGACTTGTCCTTGAGCTCAATCGCCAGGCCCCGCGTCATACGAAACGAAGTCTTGGCACGTCTCTGGGTCTTCTCAACCTCGCGCGCGACCAATGCGGCATACAAAGAACTGGAATAGAGCAGAAAAATCTTGACTGCCTGGTCCGACCAATTGATTGCATGGTGGTCAATGTTCTGCAAATAGATAACCAGCATCACGTAGGAGGCAGTTACGAACTGGCCGAACAACAGAGCCCTGCGGAAGTTGGTATGCGTCTGGTCAACGACGCGAAGAAGCAGAACAATGAACAGCCAGCTGTGCTCACCACCGGTTGCGTAAATGGCAACTGTCCAGGCAGGTACGTCAATGATGAGAAATGTCAGCCCGATATCGACGAAGCCTGTTCTGCCGTACAACCAATAAATGCACAGCCAGGACAGCAGTGCGTATCCCAGAAGAAACTGGACAGTCCATCCAATACCGGCGGTGCCGTTGACAAAGTGCTGGTGAAAAATTACCACCAGACTTAGCAGCACCATTCCCGTGAGCCGCAATGCCGGGATTTGAACTGTTTCGTATTTTTTGTAGCGGTTCGCCTTGTTTTTGGCGATGGCATCCGGGGCGAGATCGACGAAAGCCGAGTTGAAGCTCTCATCCTGGTGGAAATCGCTACTGGTCACTTGCGGTCCACCCATTGAGCATCCGGTTTCGGTTCATAGCGCGCAATTGTAAAGCTGGGGTTTTCTTTTTTATCAAATTTATGCCTGCCACACACCGAATCCGGCTTCACGCAACAAAATACCCAATTCAATTTCCATGTCCACTGCTGTTTTGTAATCCATCGGGTTGTACGCCTCGTACAAATCGGGCAATAACTGGATCCCGTAGCGCAAGACATAGATGTTGTGCTGGATGCCGGCCTTGTGTTTGTCAAAGCGGATATCAGGATCCAAACCCGTCATGCCAACGTAAACGCAGGGCTTGCCGGAGATGTAACGCGGGTTGCATCGCCGGAATTTTGTCTCCCGGAGCACGTCTTTGGAGAGCTCGATCACATAGACGCTGTAGTGTTGGCGCTTACCCATGATTTTTCATCGGGCTGCACTACGACAGCTTATTGAAGCTGCAGGTTCTGGCTGCGCACCACCTCGCGCCATGCACGGTAATCAGCCTCGATAAATGCCTTTTGCGCCGCTGGCGGCCCGGGCATGGCCTCCACCGCATCGAGCTTGAACCGCGCCAGCACTTCAGGCATGGCCACGACCTTGTTTAACGCCATGTTGAGCTTGTCTGTCACTGCCGGCGGTGTTGCCGCCGGCGCAGCCAGCGCAAAATAATTGAGCACATCAAATCCCTTGAAGCCTGACTCCGCCATGCTGGGCACATCCGGCAATGCAGGCGAACGTCTGGCACTGGTAACAGCCAGCGCCTTGATGCGCCCGTCCTTGATAAACGGCAGCAACGCGGGAATGGTGCCCGTAACCAGTTGAACCTGTCCGGCGATCATGTCCAGGGTGGCCGGGGCTACGCCGCGGTACGGAATATGGGTAATGAAAGTTCCGGTTTTTGCCTTGAACAACTCCAGCACCAGATGGTTGACACCTCCCGTTCCGGCAGAGCCGTAATTCAAAGCACCGGGTTTGCTGCGGGCCAGGGCAACGAGTTCCTGCATGTTGTTGGCCGTGAGCTGGTTATTGGCAGCCCAGACCAGCGGGCCGCTGGCAATCATGCCCACCGGCGCGAAGCTTTTGACAGGGTCATAACCCGGGTTGGACATTGACGCGGCCACGGTGGTGAACGGAGACGCCACCAGCAACAGGGTGTAGCCGTCGGCGGGCTGCTGTGCGACAAACTGGCTGCCGATCGCACCCGATGCACCGGTCCTGTTCTCCACAATGAAACTCGCACCCAGGACCTCCTCCATTTTTTGGGCAACCAGGCGTCCAATCGCATCCGTGCCAGCCCCGGGCGAAAACGGGATCACGATTTTCACAGGCCGCAACGGATAGGCGAGCGCCGGTGATTGCGCCTCGGCCGCATGGGTCCGGGACAACATGACCAGCGAGAGCGCGCGCAGCGCATGGCGACGTGTAACGAGAGTGCGCAACAATTTTTGATGTTTTTGCATGGTGTAGTCAGCGCCTGGCAAGAGGCACCACAAGTTCCAGCCATGCGTCTTGCCAGGGTGCGTCTTTCAAGCTCTGCGCCAATTCCGCATACCGCATATCCAGCCGGGCCGCCAGGGCGTATGCCAGCCGCGCGACCTTGGGGTCAAACATACCGTCGAATCCCTGCAAGCCCGCATCCCTGCGAACACGATCGAATTGAACCGTGGTGTTCGCAAATTCGATGTGGGTCTTTTTGCCGGTCGCATAGGGTAGCAGCCAGTCTAGCGCAAGGCTCAGCCGCTGGCCCTCGTCAGGCCACCAGTCCTGACCGTGTTGCCGCGCCGCCAGCGCGGCCATGAGAAGCGGCTCCAGGCTATAGACGACGTAATGCAGCGCATCGCGCTGACTGAAGTCAAAGGTCAGCCCGTTGCTGTCGATATTGGCCTGCAGTTGCTCCCGGTAACGGTCATGCGCGTGTGCCACAAGACGCTCGTCGCCGCCCGCAAAGGCCGCCATGGTTGCAAGTTTTACCCGATGGCTGTTCCAGTTGTTCACTGCTGTGGAACCTTTCGGGGGGTGCTGCAAATAGCCTAGCGCGAATGCCCGCAGGAATTTTTCCATGGCCGGTTGCAAAGGCTCACGGATGGTGTCGGGCAACAGATCCCACGCAATGAAAAGCGCATCGAACCCAGTCTCGTCAATCGGATTGAGGCTAGGGGTGTAGGTCGCGGCCCAGGCACTGACAAACCGTGCCGCAGCAGTGCTGTATTGCAAGTCTCCGGTCAGTCGCCCGGCAATTGCCAGATCCCGCGCAGCCGGCAGGTCGCGCAGCGCTTCCCGGCTGGAATCGTAAATGCCATGACCCGGCAAGGTACCCTCGACATGCACCAATGGCAACGCATGAGGAGCCCGGTCAACGACCCGGGCTGCAGCCCGCAGCATGGCAGCGGCCGGCGCATCGCGTTCGCGTTGCGCAAGGCCGTCCGCCTGCTCGGGCGTTACAAAAGCATAAGTGCTTGCGGGCGCAGCCCGTCCGGAACGCGCATTGGCCAACATCAGCAAGAAGCACAGCAGATTGCGCCGGTCCATGGTCATGCGCCCATTATTTCAGGTAGAACATTGGCTGTGCCGGCCCGTCCTGCACATGGGTCAAAATATAAAAAAACAGGAGACACACCGGTGCGCAACTTGAATCAGGACACCATCACGCAAGCGGTAATCGCGCGTTTTTCCAACACACCGGATGCCCGGCTCAAGGAAATCATGACGAGCCTGGTGCAGCATCTGCATGACTTTGCGCGCGAAGTCAAACTGACCGAAACAGAATGGGCCACGGGCATCGATTTCCTCACCCGCGTGGGCCACATCACCAATGAGAAGCGACAGGAGTTCATCCTGCTTTCAGACACTCTGGGCTTGTCCACGCTGACGATTGCAATGAACAACGACAAACCTCCCGGCTGTACCGAAGCAACTGTGTTTGGTCCGTTTCATTTGGACAATGCGCCCCAATACGCCTTGGGTGAGGACATCGCCAACGGCGCCAAGGGGGCGCCCTGCCTCGTGCGGGGGCGCGTCACCGGACCGGGCGGTGAAGGCATCGCCAACGCCACCATGGAGGTATGGCAATCGGACGACGAGGGCCTGTATGACGTGCAACATCCCGGACTGGACCGTGCGCAAAACCGCGGTGTATTGCACACGGACTCGCAGGGCCACTTCCACTTCCGCTCTACCCTGGCGGTGGCCTACCCGATACCGCACGATGGCCCCGTTGGGCAAATGCTGGCCGCCACCCAAAACCATCCCTGGCGTCCGGCGCACCTGCATTTCCGGATTCAGGCAGAAGGCTACGAAACACTGACGACGCATGTGTTTCGTGACGATGACCGCTACCTCGATTCTGATGTCGTATTCGGCGTGCGCCAGTCGCTGCTTGCGAAATGGGCCAAACAGTCCGACGGCAGCTATTTGCTGGAATACACCTTTGTGCTCAACCCTGAAAATGGTCGCCTGTGAAACTCCGTCCTATTGTTTGTTTTCGCCCGTTCAGTTCTGTCTTTCAACCACTCTTATGAAATGGCAACCACGATGACACTCCAAAAATCCAGACTTCTGCTGGCCACCTTCACTGCCTGCGCACTGAGCCTCTTTGCAAATGCCGCACTCGC
>CAIOLZ010000093.1 GCA_903859265.1 uncultured beta proteobacterium | reverse complement strand
GGGCTGCAACAGGTGTGAATGCGGCCTGATCTTCATGCAGGCCTGCTGGCAGGCCAGGCCCTGGCAGGGCAAGTGTGGAAAGCCTGGCGGGCTGACTATGCAGCCAGCATGGGCGCAGCGCTGGCCTACTACACGTTGTTCTCGCTGGCACCCCTGCTGCTGATCGTGATTTCCGTGGCGGGTCTCGTATTCGGCGAAGCCGCCGCCCGCGGAGAAATCCAGAGTCAACTCGACACATTGATGGGCCCCCACAGCGCGAGTGCAGTGCAGGATTTGCTGGCCAGCGTCCATCAGCCTGCCAAAGGCGTGGCCGCTACGCTGCTGGGGCTTGTGCTGTTACTGGCCGGGGCTGCGTCGGTCTTTGGTGAGCTGCAGGATGCACTCGACCGGATCTGGCGCATTCCCACCGAATCAGGAACCAGCAGCGGATGGCTGACCTGGCTGCGCGCGAGACTGTTGTCCTACGGCATGATCCTCGCTCTGGGATTTCTTTTGACGGTGTCGCTGGTGATGAACGCCCTGCTGGCAGCACTGGGCCACACGCTCGAGCCCTTGCTGGCCGGCTGGAAAACTTTGGCTGCATTGGGTAGTAACTTGGGAGGATTCATGCTCGCAGCGTTGGTTTTTGCCCTGATATTCAAGGTCATGCCACGCGTACACATTCTTTGGAAGGATGTGTGGGTAGGCGCCATCTTCACAGCGCTGCTCTTCACACTGGGCAAGTCGCTCATCAGCCTGTACATCGTGCGCTCGGGCGCCGCGTCCGGTTTTGGTGCGGCCGGCTCGCTGGTCGTCATCCTGCTTTGGGTGTACTGGTCGGCCCAGATCCTGTTGATTGGGGCCGAGTTCACATGGGTCTATGCGAATCTGTACGGGTCACGCAGCGCCGACAGCTCGGTTTCCGCCAAGCCTGGCACACGCTACATTCCCGAAGGATAGGTCTCTGGCGCCTCGCGATCCTTCCAGGCCTGGTCAAAGTCAAGCGGCTCCAGGGCGCTGGTTTCGTCGATATGCAAAACGGCATCAAACTGCCGCTCCAGGTGGGTGTAGAAATAGTGACTCTGGCGCTCCGTGTCGGGCCGGTAGATCACGCCAATGGCGCGCTGCAGCCGGCTGGGACCCACCAGAGCCCGCAAGGCCGCGTCATCGCGCAGTGGCAACAGAAACTGCGGCACCCCCGTCTCATGCAACACATCTTCCCAACTGCCGGGCAGTCCCGCGCGCACGCGTTTGCGCCGTTCCGGTTCATCCCAGTTCGAGGCTGCAGTAACCCAGCCATGGTGCGTGCTGAAACCCACCAGCACCGCGCTGCGCGCGTATCGGTCCCGCACCAGCTGGCCGACATTCCATTCACCGCGCTCACCCATGTCGGTGGCCAGGGCATCTCCTAGGTGGGAGTTGTGCGCCCATACCGCAATGCGCGGTGGAGTACCCGCATGAGTCAGATGGCGGTCCAGTGCAAACAGGGTCTCCACCATGTGGCTGTCGCGCAGGTTCCAGGATGACTGTCGCGCCTGAAACATCGTGCGGTAATACTCTTCGGCATTGCGTACCAGACGCGCATTTTGTTGCGCCCCAAACGCTTCGTCCAGGTCGGGGCCGGGCACTGCAACGGCAGCGACGCGCAGCGCCATGTCGCGCAATACCTGCACCACCTCGTCTTCGCAATTACCCTTGAGCCCAAAGTGCGCGGCGTAACCATAGGCCTGCGGATCCTGCGCTGAATGGTCAAAACAGGCGTAGCGCTCCCTGGCACGCTGGGCCGCCGCCGGGTCCACCTTGGCAAGGTAGTTGAGAACCACTTGTATCGAGCTAAACAGGCTGTAAAGATCCAGGCCATAAAAGCCCACCTTCTGATCAGCGCCGACTGTGCGGTTGTGCGCGCGCAGCCACTCCACAAAGTCCCGGACAACCGTGTTGCGCCACATCCAGGCCGGGAAACGCTGAAAGCCAGACAGCGCATCGTCTGCATTGGTATCGCAAGGCAGCCCGCGAACATAGCGGTTCACACGCCATGCGTCGGGCCAATCGGCCTCCACAGCCACTGCCGTAAAGCCCTTTTCGAGGATCAGGCGCTTGGTTATTTCAGCCCGGTCGCGGTAGAACTCCTGCGTACCGTGGGACGCTTCGCCGAGCAGCGCAAATCGCGCATCGCCGATCAGTGTCAGCAGGCCATCGAAACGGTGTGCGTCTTCGCTCAAACGTTGCAGGTGTGTGCGTAAGCCCTCGACCAAAGCGGCGGTGGTGACCCCGTTCGCATGGTGCTGTTGAAAGTTCATGAAAATCTCCTGGCACGGACTGCCAAAACACATGTGATGATCAGACCGGGAGCGCCAGCCTATTCATAAGCAATCCGTCGTACGATGCGTTTGCGCACATACAAAAACGGTCAGTTAACGAACAGTCAAATTTGCCCAGCCACCAAGGAGAACGTTATGAACAACCGGTTGATCCCGCCGATGCCCGCCCTATCCATCCCGGTGGCCATGGGCGAGTGGTCATGAGCCGTTTTGCACTGGCTTTTCTTTCCGTACTTTTTTTGTCCACACTTCCGATGACCAGCCGCGCAACCGAAGAGCCTGATTTCCAAATCATTCGCTCGCTGGGGGACGTCGAGTTGCGCGAGTACGCCGCCTACACGGTGGCTGAGGTGGTGGTACCAGGTCCGGCAGAGGACGCCGGCAACCAGGCATTCCCGATTTTGGCAGGCTATATCTTTGGCAAGAACAAGGGCGAGCGAAAGTTCGCAATGACAGCGCCCGTGACCCAGGCCGCCGTGCCCGTCAAGTTGGAGATGACTGCGCCGGTCACACAAACGGCTGCACCCAACGGCTTTCTGGTGCAGTTCGTTTTACCCAAGGGCGTGACTGCAGCCAGTGCGCCCGAGCCACTCGATGCGCGCGTCAAGCTGCGGGACGTGTCGCCAGAACAGGTGGCGGTGATCCGGTATTCCGGCTTTTGGTCGGAGTCGAATTACAAGGAGCATCTGGAGACACTGCAGAAAGCCTTGCGCTCCGCCGGCCTGCAATGGGCGGGAGAGCCGGTGTACTCACGCTACAACCCGCCTTTCACGCCATGGTTCCTGCGTCGCAATGAGATCTGGCTGCGGCTGGCGGTAACGCCCTGAACTAGGCGGCACGCACCATGCGGCGCAACTGCGGCATACAAGAGCCGCAATTGGTGCCGCATTGCAAATGCTGCTGCAGCGATGCCAGGCGCTCATCGGCGCCACCCGAAACCGTTTGCAGATGTTCGGCGATTGCCAGGTCGGTCACATTAAAGCAGGTGCACACGGCGTTGCCTTTGGGTGCCACGCTGTTGAATTGCGCCGGACCGGGCATCAGCAGTAAACGCCCCAATGGCATGGCCGCTTGACCACTTTGCAGTAACGCACTGATCCAGTCTTTCGAGCGCGTGTCACCTGCCAGCATGAATGCAGCAAGCGGGGCGTCGGATGCACTGCCTTGCAGGCGCACGGCGCGGCGCTGGCCGCGTTTGGCGTCGGCATAGCGTGCGACATCCGGGCCCTGCAAACCCATGCTGACCTC
>CAIOLZ010000092.1 GCA_903859265.1 uncultured beta proteobacterium | reverse complement strand
AGTGCGACCGCAAGAGCAGTGCAAGGTATTGCCCGGCAACGGTGGGCCGCCCGAATGACCCAATATTTGCTATTGGCGATCGCCGGCATGGTGTTGGTGACATTCGGGATCCGACTGAGCTTTCTGGTGTTCGGCTACCACCTGCGTTTTCCGCTGTGGCTGGAGCGCGCCTTGCGTTATGTTCCGGCTTCGGTACTGACCGCCTTGATTGTTCCGATGGCGCTCGCGCCGCGGGGTTTTCTGGATATTTCCACGTCCAATGCCTATCTGCCAGGGTCGCTGGCAGCCGCAGCGGTTGCTTTTTTTAGCCGGCATACGCTGGCCGCAATCAGCAGCGGATTTCTGGTTTATGGCGTCTGGCGCTGGTTTTTCTGATACATTGAGCGCCATGTATTCAGCCCGTTTTTACTTTGGCTACTTTTGGTTCTCAAGCGCCTGCGGCGGTAGAGAGATCTGAACGTACCTGCAAAAACGTACCGAATTCTCCAAAAACCGCCGGCACCACCGGCGGTTTTTTTATGGTGCAAATTTTATTTCCAACTGCAAACGAAAGCCCCGACATGAACGCCAAAGCCACCATGACCGCGAACCCCGCCGGCGACCGAACCGGTATCACCGACGACGAACGCATTAAGGACATTACCGTGTTGCCACCTCCCGAGCATCTGATTCGTTTCTTCCCCATCCAGGGCACGGGTGTCGAGGCGCTCATCACCGATACCCGTCACCGCATTCAAAACATCATGGCTGGCAAGGACGACCGGCTTCTGGTGATCATTGGCCCCTGCTCCATCCATGACCCCTCAGCCGCGCTGGAATATGCGCGCCGCCTGAAGGCGCAACGCACCCGTTACGCCGATACCCTGGAAATTGTCATGCGTGTGTATTTCGAGAAGCCGCGTACCACGGTGGGCTGGAAGGGCCTGATCAACGATCCCTACCTCGACGAGAGTTATCGCATCGATGAAGGGTTGCGCATTGCGCGGCAGTTGCTGATTGAAATCAACCGCATCGGGCTGCCTGCGGGCAGCGAGTTTCTGGATGTTATTTCACCCCAGTACCTGGGCGATCTGATTTCCTGGGGTGCCATTGGTGCCCGCACTACCGAGAGTCAGGTTCACCGCGAATTGGCATCGGGTTTGTCGGCTCCCATAGGGTTCAAAAACGGCACTGACGGCAACATCAAAATCGCAACGGATGCGATTCAGGCTGCCGCCGGCGGACACCATTTTTTGTCGGTGCACAAAAACGGGCAGGTGGCGATTGTCCAGACCAAAGGCAACCGGGATTGCCACGTCATTCTGCGCGGCGGCAAGGTGCCTAATTACGATGCAAAAAGCGTTGCAGACGCCTGCGCGGACCTTGAAAAAGCCAAACTGCCAGCGACCCTGATGGTTGATTGCAGCCATGCCAACAGCAGCAAGCAGCATGAAAAGCAGCTCGAAGTTGCCAAAGACATTGCCGCGCAGATTGGCGGTGGTTCACATCGCGTATTCGGTGTGATGGTCGAGAGTCACCTGCAGGCCGGGGCACAAAAATTCACCCCGGGTAAAGACAACTCCAGCGCACTGGAATACGGCAAGAGCATTACCGACGCGTGCCTTGGCTGGGACGATTCGCTCGCATGCCTGGAAGTGCTGTCCGCGGCGGTGCTGGCGCGTCGTCAACGCTAGAACAATCAGCCCGGGCCCGGCCGAAGTGCGGTGGCACTAGCCAGCGTGGGCTGTCAGCGCATCGGCCAGCTTTTGGTGGATACCGCCAAATCCGCCGTTGCTCATGCAAAGGATATGGTCGCCGCTTTGTGTATGGGCGACGACCTGCGCAATCAGGACGTCGATGCTGTCGATCACATGCGCGCGATCGCCCATCGGCAGCAGGGCCTCTGTGGCGTCCCATCCCAGGCCGCCACTGTGGCAAAAGGCCAGATCGGCTTCTTCCAGACTCCATGGCAATTGCGACTTCATGGCGCCGAGTTTCATGGTGTTACTGCGCGGCTCGAACACCGCCAGAATGCGCTCGGCCCCGACTTTTCGCCGAAGACCATTGATGGTGGTTCGGATGGCCGTGGGATGGTGGGCAAAGTCGTCATAGATCGTGACCGGGGCGGTTACCGAGGTCTGCTCTGACATAGCTCCGGCATTGCGCGCCGATCGTTCTGACGGCAGGCTTACCCTTGCGCGCACTTCCATACGCCGTTTGACGTTGGCAAAATTTCCCAGGGCCTGGGCCGCAATATTCGGCGACACGCCAACGTGCTCTGCTGCCGCGATCGCTGCGAGCGCGTTCAACTGGTTGTGCACGCCACCAATCTCCCATCGGACTGTTGCCACCGCTGTGCCCTGCTCCAAAACCTCGAAATCGTGGGGTTCTCCCCGCGCAACAAAGTCACTGACCGCAGTGCCGAAGCTGCGCACTTCGCTCCAGCAGCCCTGGTGCAGTACGCGCGTCAGACTCTCT
>CAIOLZ010000091.1 GCA_903859265.1 uncultured beta proteobacterium | reverse complement strand
GACTTTTCCATTTTGAAATCAGGGATGCCGTAACGCAGCAAACCGCCGACGCGGTCGTTCTTTTCGAACAGGGTCACGTCATGGCCGGCTCTTGCGAGTTGCTGCGCCGCAGCCATACCGGCCGGGCCGGAACCCACCACAGCCACTTTTTTGCCGGTCTTTTGCGAGGCCAATTGCGGCTTGACCCAGCCCTCATGCCAGGCGCGGTCGATGATGGCATGCTCGATGGATTTGATGCCAACCGCATCGTCGTTGACATTGAGCGTGCAGGCAGCTTCGCAGGGCGCAGGACAGATGCGTCCTGTGAACTCGGGGAAATTGTTGGTGCTGTGCAGCGTGTCGATCGCCGCTTTCCAGTCACCCCGGAAAACCAGATCGTTGAAGTCGGGAATGATGTTGTTAACCGGGCAGCCATTGTTGCAAAACGGTGTTCCGCAATCCATGCACCTCGCCGACTGTTTGTTGGCCTGCGCGTCATCCAATCCGATCACAAATTCCTTGTAATTCTTGACCCGCTCGGCAACGGGCTTGTAACCCTCGTCGATTCGCTCAAACTCCATGAAGCCAGTGATTTTTCCCATGTTTCAAATCCTCGAGATGTAAGTCGGCGCGGCCTTATTTGGCGGGCACAGTTTCTTTTTTGGCAGAGGCGGCAATGACCGCCTTGGCAGCAGCTTTGCGGGCATGGATTTCGCCCAGAGCACGCTTGTACTCGTTGGGGAACACCTTCACGAACTTGGTGCGCGAAACCTCCCAGTTGTCCAGCAACTCGCGGGCCCGCTTGCTGCCGGTCCAACGGTTGTGGTCTTCCAGCAAGCGTTTGAGCTGCGGCTCATCGGCCTCACCGCGATGCCATACCGACACGTCGATTTGCGCTGTCTGCTCGGCGGTCGTCAACACTTTTTCCAGACTGACCATCGCGGTATTGCAGCGCTTGGAAAACTGTCCATCTTCGTCATACACATAGGCGATGCCACCACTCATACCCGCCGCAAAATTGCGTCCGGTTTTACCCAGCACAGCCACGGTGCCCCCGGTCATGTATTCGCAGCCATGGTCGCCAGTGCCCTCGACCACCGTGGTTGCGCCCGACAAGCGCACCGCAAAACGCTCACCGGCAACACCGCTGAAAAACGCTTCACCAGTGGTGGCACCGTACATCACGGTGTTACCGACAATGGTGTTGCTGGTCGCCACACCCCGGAAGTCGATGCTCGGACGCACCACCACGCGGCCACCCGAGAGGCCTTTGCCGGTGTAATCGTTGGCATCACCAATCAGATAAAGCGTAATACCCTTGGCCAGAAAAGCGCCAAATGACTGTCCGCCCGTGCCCTCGAGCTGAATGCGAATGGTGTCATCGGGCAGTCCTTCGGGGTGCACCTTGGTCACTGCGCCTGACAACATTGCTCCGACCGACCGATTGACATTGCGGGCCATCTCCATGAACTGCACACGCTCGCCCTTGTCGATGGCAAGACGGCTTTTGGCGATGAGCACGTTATCCAGCGCCTTTTCCAGACCATGGTCCTGCGTCAGAACTTGGTAGCGAGGCACATCGGCGGGCACTTGGGGCTGCGCAAACAAACGGCTGAAATCGAGCCCGCTGGCCTTCCAGTGTTCAATGCCCTTGCGCATGTCGAGTAAATCGGCGCGGCCAATCAAATCGTCAAATTTCCGGATACCCAGCTGCGCCATGATCTGACGCACTTCCTCGGCGATGAAGAAGAAATAGTTCACCACATGCTCAGGCTTACCCGAGAACTTCTTACGCAACTCGGGGTCCTGTGTTGCTACACCGACCGGGCAGGTATTGAGGTGGCATTTGCGCATCATGATGCAGCCCTCCACCACCAGCGGAGCGGTCGCAAAACCGAACTCGTCGGCGCCCAACAGGGCGCCAATGGCAACGTCCCGACCGGTCTTCATCTGGCCATCGGCCTGCACCCGGATGCGGCTGCGCAAACGGTTGAGCACTAGCGTTTGCTGGGTTTCGGCCAAGCCGATTTCCCAGGGACTGCCGGCGTGCTTGATGGAGGACCAGGGTGATGCGCCTGTGCCACCGTCGTGCCCGGCAATCACCACGTGGTCAGCCTTGCACTTGGCAACACCTGCTGCAATAGTGCCAACGCCAATTTCAGACACCAGTTTGACACTGATGCCGGAATGCGGAGCCACGTTTTTCAGGTCATGAATCAATTGCGCCAAATCTTCAATCGAATAAATGTCGTGGTGCGGTGGCGGCGAGATCAGGCCCACACCCGGCACGGAATGGCGCAAGCGTCCGATGTATTCAGACACCTTGCCACCGGGCAGCTGACCGCCTTCACCTGGCTTGGCGCCCTGGGCCATCTTGATCTGAATTTGGTCCGCGCTGGTCAGGTATTCAGCGGTCACACCAAAGCGTCCTGAGGCCACCTGCTTGATACGCGAACGCAGCGAGTCGCCAGCCTGCAAAGGCAGGTCCACCTCGACCACATCAGCACCAATGATGCTTTTCAGGGTGTCGCCGACTTTGATGGGAATGCCTTTGAGTTCCTGGCGATAACGCGCCGGGTCTTCGCCGCCCTCGCCGGTGTTGCTCTTGCCGCCGATGCGGTTCATGGCCACGGCCAGGGTCGCATGGGCTTCGGTGGAGATGGAACCGAGTGACATCGCGCCCGTCGCAAACCGCTTGACGATTTCTTTGGCGGGCTCGACCTCATCCACAGAAATCGCCTTTGCCGGATCGATCTTGAACTCGAACAAACCGCGCAAGGTCAAATGGCGTTTGCTTTGATCGTTGATGATCTGGGCGTATTCCTTGTAGGTATTCCAGTTGTTGGAACGGGTGCTGTGTTGCAGTTTTGCAATCGCATCCGGCGTCCACATGTGCTCTTCCCCACGCACCCGCCACGCATATTCACCACCGGCGTCCAGCGCATTGGCCAGCACCGGGCTGTCACCAAAAGCTGCCCTGTGCATGCGAATGGCTTCCTCAGCAATCTCGAAGACACCGATGCCCTCGACACGGCTCGGAGTGCCGGTGAAATACTGTTCAATCGTGTCGTTAGACAGACCAATGGCTTCAAACAACTGCGCTCCGCAGTAACTCATATAAGTACTCACGCCCATCTTGGACATGATCTTGTAGAGGCCCTTGCCGATTGCCTTGATGTAGTTGTAAATCG
>CAIOLZ010000090.1 GCA_903859265.1 uncultured beta proteobacterium | reverse complement strand
TGGCCTTCCAGAGCCATCACCCAGTCCCCCATCTGGATGAGCACCGATCTGCGCGATGGCAACCAGAGCCTGTTTGAACCCATGAACGGCGAGCGCAAGATGCGCATGTTCCGCACGGTCTGCCAGGTGGGCTTCAAGGAAATTGAGGTCGGATTTCCCAGCGCTTCGCAGACCGATTTCGATTTCGTCCGGACCCTGATTGAAGGCGGGCATGTGCCCGCTGACGTCACGATTGAGGTGCTGACGCAGGCCCGTGAAGACCTGATCCGGCGCACCTTTGATGCGCTGCAAGGGGCGCGCCGCGCCATCGTTCACGTTTACAACGCCACCGCTCCGGTCTTTCGCGAAGTGGTTTTTGGCCTGGGCAAACCCGAAGTGCTGGACATGGCGGTTTCAGCCGTACGGCTCATCCGGCAACTCGCTGCAGAGCGGCCGCAAACGCAATGGGTCTTGCAATACAGCCCGGAGGTGTTTACTTCGACGGAGCTGGAATTCGCGCGGGATGTTTGCGATGCCGTTACCGCTCAATGGGGTGCCACACCGGACAACAAAGTCATTCTCAATCTGCCGGCAACCGTCGAGGTGGCAACGCCCAATGTGTATGCCGACCAGATCGAGTGGATGCACAAAAATCTTGCGCGGCGCGATAGCGTGGTGCTCAGCCTGCATCCCCACAATGACCGCGGCACCGCGGTCGCGGCTGCCGAGCTTGGCCTGATGGCCGGCGCGGACCGGGTGGAGGGCTGCCTGTTTGGCAATGGCGAGCGCACCGGCAATGTGGACCTGGTGACCCTCGCGCTCAATCTTTATACGCAGGGCGTATCGCCGGGTCTGGACTTTTCCGACATCAACGCGGTCGCCCGTACGGTGGAGCATTGCAACCAGCTGCCCATCCATCCTCGCCATCCCTACGTCGGGGATCTGGTGTTTACTGCCTTCAGTGGTTCCCACCAGGATGCCATCAAAAAAGGTTTCGCTGCGCAAACCGGGCAGCCACTGTGGCGCGTGCCCTATTTGCCGATCGACCCGGCGGACGTCGGGCGCAGTTACGACTCGGTCATTCGCGTCAACAGCCAAAGCGGCAAAGGTGGCGTGGCTTACCTGATGGAAACCGAGTTTGGCATCGTGATGCCCCGTCGTCTGCAAGTCGAGTTTTCGGGCGAGGTGCAGCGCTACACCGATGCCCATGGGGGCGAGATGAGCGCGCAGGATTTGTGGCGCCTGTTCGACCAGACTTACTTGAACCCGAAGGACGCTGCGCCTTCTGAACGCTCAGGCGATGCGGCCTGGCGTTATCGCGGCCATGAACTGTTTGACGTGGCGCCAAACGGCCCGGCGGCGCTGCAGGGCGTGCGTTTGAAACTCGCCTGCGGTGATGAATGGTTGACGCTCGAGGGGCAGGGCAATGGCCCGATCGATGCGGCGGTGCATGCCCTGCAAGGCGCGGGGCTGCATGTGCAAGTGCGCAGCTTTGAGGAGCGTTCCATCAAGCCCAGCGTCACGGCAGCAGAGGCCCAAGCCTGTGCATTTCTGGAGCTTGCAGTGGTCGGTGTGGCGCAGGAGCGCTTTGGCGTAGGACTCGATGTCAACATCGTGACCGCATCACTCAAAGCGTTGATCAGCGGTATTGATCGGCTGGGTCTCAGGCCGTCACGCGCCGTCCCAACGCCCGCCGCTGCAACGCGCAATCCCGGCCAGATCGCGCCGCGACGCAACACCGCTGAAGCCGGCTGCCTCTAGCAACGCGCACACCGGCTCGGCCTGGTTGAAGCCGTGCTCCAGAAGCAACCAGCCTTGCGGCAACAATCGGGCCGGTGCCTGGGCGATGATGGCGCGAATCGCGTCCAGCCCGTCGGCGCCGCTGGCCAAGGCCCCTAGCGGCTCATGCACCAGCGCCGCCAGATGGGGATCCTGTTCGGCAATATAGGGCGGGTTGGACACGATGGCGTGGAACCGGTCTTCGGCGCTACCCAGCCAGTTCCCGTGCGCAAAATTGATCTGCAGGTTCAGGCGCTGCGCGTTGGCTCGTGCCACCGCCAGCGCATCGGCACTGCAATCGACAGCATGTACCTGCCAGTGGGGGCGCTGATGCTTGAGCGCCAACGCGACTGCACCGCTGCCGGTGCCCAGGTCCATGACGCGTACCGGTGTGGTACCAGTTTCCGGCGTGTCATCCTGCAGTCCGTCCACGGGTAATTCCAGCGCCCAGTCAACCAGTGTTTCGGTGTCGGCTCTGGGGTCCAGCACCCGTGGGTCAATGGCCAGACGCAGCCCGTAAAACTCCTTGTGGCCGGTCAGGTAGGCCAGCGGTTCGCCGCCCGCCAGGCGCGCAGCCCATGCCTGCCATTGCGCTTGCACCCATTGCGGCAATGCGGCATCGCCATGTGCCAGTAGCCAGGAACGCTCCACAGGGGTTTTGCCCAGCGCGTGCAGCAGCAATAGTTGCGCGTCCAGAGGATCGAGGCCCAGAGCGCGGCCAAACTGAAGTGCCTCGTTAACCGTCGTCATTTAAGCGTTGAGTTCCAGATCGGCCATTTGCTGCGCCGCCTCAAAGGCCTGCAGGGCCTCGATTGCATCACCGAGGTCACCTTCCATGATAGGCAGCAACTTGTACAGCGTGAGGTTGATGCGGTGGTCGGTGAAGCGGCCCTGCGGGAAGTTGTAGGTGCGAATGCGGTCGCTGCGGTCGCCACTGCCGATCAGGCTTTTGCGTTCGGCAGCATCTTTGGCGGCGCGTTCGCTGCGGTCTTTTTCCTGAATGCGGGCGGTCAGCACGCGCAGCGCCTGCGCCTTGTTGCTGTGCTGGCTGCGCCCGTCCTGGCATTCGGCCACGATGCCGGTGGGCAGGTGGGTGATGCGCACTGCCGAATCGGTCTTGTTGATGTGCTGACCCCCGGCACCGCTGGCGCGGTAGGTATCAATGCGCAAGTCCGACGGATTGATCTTGATGGCTTCTTGTTCATCCGGCTCGGCCAGCACGGCCACGGTGCAGGCGCTGGTGTGGATGCGTCCCTGTGTTTCGGTGGCCGGCACACGCTGCACGCGGTGACCGCCGGATTCAAATTTGAGCGCTCCATAGACCGACTCGCCTTCGATGCGCAACACTACTTCCTTGTAGCCGCCGAGTTCGCTCTCGGAGGCGCTGATCACCTCGGTTTTCCAGCCACGGGCGTCACAATAGCGGGTGTACATGCGCGCCAGATCCGCGGCAAACAGGGCCGACTCGTCGCCGCCAGTACCAGCGCGGATTTCCAAGAAGGCGTTGCGTGCGTCGTCCGGGTCTTTGGGCAGCAGCATGCGCTGCAATTCAAGTTCCAGCTGCGCCAGTTCGGCGGTCGCGCCATCCAGCTCTTCCTGCGCCATGCCGGCCATTTCCGGGTCATCCTTGCTGGCGGCGAGCAGTTCCTGGGCTGCCAACTGGTCGGATTCGCGCTGCTGGTAACGGCTCCAGCGGCTGGCCACGGCGCCCACATCGGTGTGTTCGCGCGAGAGCAGCAGAAATTGCTTCATGTCTTTCATGATGTCTTCGCGGGACAGCAAAAATTCCAGCTCGCCGAGGCGGTCGGCATAGCGGGCGAGTTGTTGGCGGAGAAAGGGTTTCATGGCAAAAATTCAATGCAACAGGGGCAAACGGTGGGATCGGAAAACGCGCTTTCGGGGACATCCCGGCGCGTTGATGGGCTCGCTGACGAGGAGTTTGGGTTACTACCCCGGGGCTGCGTGGTGGCAGCGCCGCTAACGCTCTTTGCGCAGGAAAAAGTGCTGAATCGCGTGGATGGCGTGGCTGCGCGCATTGGCATCGCCAGCGTGCAGTTCAGCCATCGCGCCATGCAACATTTTGTGGGTCAGGCCTTTGGCCAGAGTCTCCATGACCGCATCAATGTCTTCGCCCTTGGCGATGAGTTTGCGCGCTTTGGCCAGTTCGCCCACGCGCCATTGTTCGGCCTGCGCGTTGAGTTGCTGGATCAGCGGAACACTGCTGCGCTGGTCCACCCAATGCATGAAACTCTGTACGCCGGCGTCCACAATCACCTCCGCCTGCGCAACTGCCGCTTGGCGATTGGCCTGCGCGGTCTGCACCACGCCGGCAAGATCGTCAACGGTATAGAGATAGACGTCGCCCAGCTTTTTGACCTCGGGCTCAATATCGCGGGGTACCGCCAGATCCACCATGAAGATCGGTCGGCGGCGGCGCTTTTTCAATGCCCGCTCGACGGCGCCGAGTCCGATGATGGGCAAGGTGCTGGCGGTACAGCTGATGACCGCGTCAAATTCGTGCAGCCGGTCCGGCAAGTCGCCCAGCCGCATCACCTCACCCCCGAAGCGGCTCGCCAGTTTTTCGCCACGCTCCAGCGTACGGTTGGCAACAGCGATGGACCGCGGCTTTTTGGCAGCAAAGTGGGTGGCACACAGCTCGATCATTTCCCCGGCACCAACGAACAGCACGTTGACCTTGGTCAGATCCTCAAACAGCTGGCCCGACAGGCGCACTGCGGCGGCGGCCATGCTGATGGAATGCGCACCGATTTCGGTCGATGTGCGCACCTCCTTGGCCACGGCAAACGAGCGCTGGAACAGCTGCGACAGCGTGGTGCCCAAAGCACCTGCGGCATCCGCAGCGCGTACGGCGTCTTTGAGCTGGCCCAGAATCTGGGGTTCGCCCAGCACCATGGAGTCGAGGCCGCTGGCGACGCGAAACGCGTGGCGCGCTGCCTGGTGGTTTTCGAGCTGGTAGGTGTGCGAACGCAGATCGTGGGCGGAAACGCCGCCGCTCTCGGCCAGCCAAGCCAGCGTTTGCTCCACCGCTGTTTCGTCACCCGCGCAGTAAATCTCGGTGCGGTTGCAGGTCGAAACAATCGCGGCTTCCAGACTGTGGGCCATGGACTGGCGCAGTGCTTTGAGCTTGACTTCGAGCTGGTCGGAGGCAAACGCAAAGCGGCCCCGCATGTCCAGCGGAGCCGTGGTGTGATTGATGCCTAATGCCCAGACTGCCATAAGTTGTATCGCGGATTATAAAATCCAGAGCCACACGCTGTGTGGAATTGCCCTGCATCTCACCAATTGATTCGATTGCGCCACGTTTATGGGCTCCCTTGATCTGCTAAACCACTGCTTCAATTTTCTGGCCCCGGCCCTGGCCGCGGGGTTTCTTGTGGCGATTATTGCGCCCATATGGTTCAAAAAAAGCCGAGCCCCCGGCGGTATGCTGGCCCAGGGCTTGATGAACACGCTATCGGGCGCTTTGGCTCTGGCCTGTGGCCTCTGGTTTTTTGGTAACGACGGCAAGATGGCGACCTATGCCGCCATGGTAATGCTGGTTGCGAGTTGCCAGTGGGTGGGCGTCAAAGCCTGGCGCTAGGGGAAACCCTCGGACTCAAGCAGGGCTGAACAAATCCACCCGGTCAGTAATCACGCCATCCGTGCCCAGGTCGATCAGGCGTTGCGCCTGCAACGTGTCGTTGACCGTGTAACTCAGGGTGCGCAGGCCCGCATTTTTCGCTTGCTGCACGGTGTTGCTGTCCCACAGCAAATGGTTGCAAATCACGGCCTGGCATTGCAGTTCCTGTGCCTTGGCGAGCCAATCGCTCCACAGTTCATCGAGCAGCAGGCCGCGCGGCATTTCCGGCTGCGCGGCGAGCGCACCCGCTAGCGCATCGACCTCAAACGAGGTGAGCAGGGGCGCCACGGCCGCCCCTTGCCACAGGCGCGCGGCGTGCTGCGCCACCACTGCGCCGGTGTGCCGTTCGGTGCCCGGTGTTGGTTTGATTTCAATATTTAAAAAGTAGCCATTGCGCAGGCAGAAATGCGCTATGGCTTCCAACGTTGGCAGTGGTTCGCCGGCAAACGTACGGGAGTGCCATTGTCCGGCATCGAGCTGGGACAGTGCGCTCCAGGGATGGTCGCCGCCGATGTCGCTCGGCGGGTTGACCCCGTCGGTGGCACGCCGCGTGGTCGCGTTGGTAGTGCGCTTGAGGCTTGCGTCGTGCATCAGAAACGGTACGCCATCCGCGCTGAGTTTGACGTCGCACTCAAACATCCGGTAGCCATAGGCCGCGCCTGTGCGAAACGCGGCCAGTGTGTTTTCAGGTGCCAGCTTGCCCGCGCCGCGGTGGGCGATCCAGCGCGGGTAGGGCCAGTGGGCCGGTGCTTTGGGCGTGTTCATGCGGTCTCCAGTCTGCGCCCCGTGCCGGCATCGAAATGGTGGACGCGCCCGGCGCGCGGCGTGACGAAAAGTGTAGTACCCAACGCCGGCACCGTGACCGATTCCTCGACCCGCACGATGACGGTTTCAGCGGTCGTGGCCGATGCTCCGGCGGGCGCAGCTGAATCGGGATTGCCGTGGGCCCAGCGACCGTAAATCAGGCGTTCCGCGCCCAGCATTTCGACCGCATCGACACGCAATCCCCAGCCCTGCGGTGTGATGTCCAGATGCTCGGGCCGCACACCGGTGATCACGCCCGATTTACCGCCGGGCGCGTTCCTTAAAAGGTTCATGGGCGGTGACCCGATAAAGCTCGCCACGAAGGTGGTGGCGGGGCGCGCATATACCTCTTCTGGCGTGCCAAACTGTTCCATCACCCCCGCGTTCATCACGATCATGCGCTGGGCCAGCGTCATCGCCTCTACCTGGTCGTGGGTGACAAACAGCGACGTGATGCCAAGTTCGCGGTGCAGCTTCTGGATTTCGAGCCGGGTCTGGGCGCGCAATTTGGCATCCAGATTGGAAAGCGGTTCGTCAAACAAAAACACTTTGGGCTGGCGAACAATCGCGCGCCCCATGGCCACCCGCTGACGCTGCCCGCCGGAGAGTTCGCGTGGCTTGCGTTTGAGGAAGGGCCCCAGCTCCAAAATGGCTGCCGCCTTGTCCACCCGTGCCCGGATGTCTGCCGGTGCCACCTTGGCGATCTTCAAACCGTAAGCCATGTTGTCAAACACGCTCATGTGCGGGTACAGCGCGTAATTCTGAAACACCATGGCAATGTCCCGCTCGGCAGGCTCGAGCCGGTTCACCACGCGCTCCCCGATGCTGATTTCACCGTCACTGATTTCTTCCAGTCCCGCCACCATGCGCAGCAACGTCGATTTGCCGCAACCCGAGGGTCCGACGATGACGATGAATTCCCCGTCTGCGATGTGCGCGTTCACGCTGTGAATGACCTGGTTGGCCGATTTGCCGGTGCCGTAGCGTTTGGTGACGTTCTTGAGTTCTATCGATGCCATTGCTTATTTCTCCGTGTCCACCAGACCTTTGACGAACCACTTTTGCATCAGAACCACGACCAGTGTGGGCGGCAGCATGGCCAGCACTGCAGTGGCCATGACGACGTTCCAGTCGGTCACCGACTCGCCACTGCCAATCATTTGCTGGATGCCCACCACGATCGGGTACATGGTGTCGCTGGTGGCGACAATCAGCGGCCACAGGTATTGGTTCCAGCCGTAAATGAACTGGATGACAAACAGCGCCGCCACGCTGGTGGCAGACAGCGGCATCAGGATGTCGATGAAAAAGCGCACCGGACCGGCGCCATCCACCCTTGCGGCCTCGACCATCTCGTCAGGTACGGTCAAAAAGAACTGGCGGAACAAAAAAGTTGCCGTGGCCGACGCAATCAGGGGAACCGAAAGGCCCGCATAGGTGTTGATCAGGCCCAGATCCGCCACCACCTGGTAGGTGGGCCCGATGCGCACCTCTACCGGCAACATCAGCGTAATAAAAATCAACCAGAAACATAGCTGGCGCAGGGGAAATCGGAAATAGACCACCGCAAACGCCGACATCAGCGAGATACTGATTTTTCCTACCGTGATGATCATGGTGACTACGAAGCTGACCCAGATCATGCGTGCTACTGGCGATGACGAAGCGCCGCTTCCCTTGCCGTTG
>CAIOLZ010000089.1 GCA_903859265.1 uncultured beta proteobacterium | reverse complement strand
GCCAGCAGTGACCACAAACCCAGGAACAGGACACCGTAAAAGTCGCCGCCCATTTTGTCCTTCAGAACTCCAAAGATGGTGGGGCCGATGTAGCCCCCCAAATTCCCGATGGAGTTGATCCAGGCGATGCCCGCCGCCGCCGCGGTTCCGCTCAGCAGGGCGGTTGGCAGCGTCCAGAACACGGGCAGCGCGGTAAAGATTCCGAATGCCGCCAGGGTTACGGCGGCCATTTTGGGTACCGGCTGGTCCAACAGGGCGGCTGCCACCAGGCCCGCAAAGATGCAGACCAGTGATGCCAGCAAGAAAGGCTTGCGTTCGCGTTTGGCGTCTGACCAGCGGGTCCAGAAAACCATCGCGATGGCACCAATCAGATAGGGAAACGCGGTGATAAAGCCAATCTCCACATTGCCAAGTCCGCCAAAGGCTTTGATGATCTGCGGCAAAAAGAAGCCCAATCCATACAGCGGTACGGTGATACCCATGTACACCACGCCCAGCAATATGACGCGCCAGTTGAACAAGGACTGTTTCCAGGAAATGTTGCTGTGCGCCTCGCGGTTGCGGCGTTCGGCGTCCAGCCGGGTCTTGAGCCAGCTGCGCTCCTCGTTGCTCAGCCATCGGGCGTCGTCCGGGCCATCGGGTAAATAAAACAGCACAAAGAAAGTCAGCACCAGTGCGGGTAGCGCCTCCAGAATGAAGAGCCATTGCCAGCCAGCCATTCCGGCGACGCCATTCATGTTCAGGATGTAGCCGGAAATGGGCGAGCCGATGACGGAGGAAATCGGGATGGCGAACATGAACCAGCCCACGATGCGGGCTCGGTAAGCGGCTGGAAACCACAGCGTGATGTAGAAAATGACACCGGGAAAGAATCCTGCTTCGGCGATGCCGAGCAGGAAGCGCACCACATTGAAACTGGTGCTGCCGCCCACCCAGGCCTGGGCCGCAGAGATCAGACCCCAGCTGAACATGATGCGTGCAATCCACCGGCGCGCACCAAAGCGTTCAAGCGCCAGGTTGCTGGGAACCTCAAACAGGAAATACGCCACAAAAAAGATACCGGCGGCACTGCCGAAGACGGTGCTTGTAAAACCAAGGTCCTTGGACATGGACGCACCGGCAAAGCCAAGATTGACCCGGTCCAGGTACGCAATGAAGTAGCTGATCATCAGCAGCGGAAGCAGGCGCCAACTGATTTTTGAAATCGTTTGTTGCTCAATGGCCGTCATCTTGTCTCCTGAAGTTTTATGTTTTTGAGACTGTGTACGCGATGTACGTGTCCCGATCTTCTTGCGCTTTCCAGTATAAGTCTGGTTTTATGCACTAGGTTTTCGCCACTTATGACACTCAGTTGGACCGTTGTCTGCGCCGTGCTGCTGGGGGCCTTGTTGCATGCTTTCTGGAATGCGCTGGTCAAATCCAGCACGGAGAAAGACCTCGACATGGCGCTGCAGTCGCTGTTCGGTTCGCTCTGGGCGATTCCGCTGGTGGCATGGGTGGGCTGGCCGCAGGCCGATGCATGGCCTTACATTGTGGCGTCCGCGATCATTCATGTCGGTTATTACGTGACGCTGGTTGCAGCTTACCGGCACGGGGACTTGAGTTTGACCTATCCCCTGATGCGCGGATCGGCGCCCCTGCTGGTGGCGCTTTCCACGTGCCTTGTATTTGGAGAGTCCTTGTCGCCCTTCGCATGGGCCGGTGTGGTTGGCATCAGTGCCGGTGTGCTGGCCTTGGGGTTGAACGCACGCGCCTTGCATGCGCCCAAGGCAGTGGCTTTTGCACTGGTCAACGCCGTCATCATTGCTTGTTATACGGTCGTGGACGGGCAGGGCGCACGCCAGGCTGGCAACGCGGTGCAGTACATCGCAGGTTTGTTTTTGCTCCAGGGCGTTCCGTTCTCGCTGCTGGTGTACCGCCAGCGTGGCAATGTCCTGCTGCGGTACGCCAAAAATCGCTGGCCTCTGACCGCTGCCGGGTCCCTGGCGTCCAAGGCTTCGTACGGAATTGCCTTGTGGGCCATGACAAGAGCCCCTGTAGCGCTGGTCGCGGCGTTGCGCGAAACCTCCGTTTTGTTCGCGGTGTGTCTGGGCGTTTTCTTTTTACGCGAAACGGTGACTGCCAGGCGCCTGGCCGGTGCAGTAGTGATTGTTTTTGGAATTTTGGCGCTGAGGAACTGAGGAGACGCGGATGGCCGCTCAATGGCCCTGCATCTTCGCCCTAAGCCGTGCAATCGACTGGCTATGCAACTGGCAAATCCGTGATTCGGTCACATCCAGCACCGCTGCAATTTCCTTCAGGTTCATGTCCTGCTCGTAATACATGCTCATGATGTATTGCTCGCGCTCCGGCAGGGTCTTGATCGCCTGTACCAAGCCTGCTCGAAGGCGATCATTGCGCAGCATGTTGAGCGGGTCGGAGTCCGAATCGGCGACGTGGCGGTCCAGATAGGTGTCGTCGTCTTCGTTGCGGCCGGACATGTCTTCCAGATACACCAACTGCGTGCCACGCACTTTGCCCAAAAGCGACTGGTAATCGGACAAGCTCATGTCCAGCTCTTTGGCGATTTCAGACTCAGCCGGGCTGCGGCCCAGGCGATGTTCGAGGGCACGTATGGCAGTTTCAATGTCTTTCTGGCTTTTGCGCGAGCCGCGCGACATCCAGTCGTTTTCGCGCAGTTCGTCGAGCATGGCGCCCCGGATTCTTTGCGTCGCAAAGGTTTCAAACTGCACGCCCTGGGAAGCTTCAAAACGGGTCAACGCATCGGCCAGACCAATCAGGCCGACTTGAATCAAGTCATCGACCTCGACGCTGGCGGGCAATTTGGCCATCATGTGGTGCGCGAGCCTGCGCACCAATGGCTGGTATTGCTTGATCAGCGCGTTGCGGTCGAGTTGCCCTTTGGCCGTGTACATCAATGGCTCCTGTTTGCAGAACCGATAACGCCCGTGCCATCGGTTCCGATGAAAGCGCTGGTCTGCGCTTTCAATGCCACCGCATTTTCCAACATCCGCGCCGCCAGGCGGCGCATGTCGGTTGCTGCGGCCGGTTCGCTGTGCTCCGGATCAATCTGGATTGCATTCAATTCAAAGCCCAAAAAACTTTTGGCGCATTTGCTCAGGTGACTTGCCACACTCTGTGCCGGTAACTGGCGATCCTGCGACGGTGGCGCCATCATATGCAATAACGTAGGTGTCAGATGCGCCTTGAGCAACAGGCGCTTGAGCGCCAGATAGCTGGTCAGTAAAGAGGTTTTGTTGTCAGCTACCGTCAGCAAAGGCTTGCAGCCAGTGCCCCCGAGCATCTGTACCAGAGCATCGACTCCACCATACAAAATGATCAGGCTGCAACCGGGAAACAGCTGGCCCATGCGGTGCAAACTCTCGATCCTTTTGGCGTGGGTGCGCGTTTGCAACTGGCACATGTTTTGTACGCCTTGGGCGGAGGAGACGATGGCCCACTCGGGAGTGTCTGCGGCGGGTGCTGCATCCGGTGGGCTGCCATAGCCAAACCGGTAGTCCATCAGTTCCTGCAGCCCCGGGTTGGTGTCGGTTTCACTTTTGGTGGCATCAAGCACCGTCACCGAGTAACCCAACTCGGTCATGGCCGAGCACAGTCGCCACAGCACTGGCAACTCGGTGTTCTCGTCACCGTGGTGGACCATGGCGACCAGTTGTGGCCCGCTGGGCCTGGACAAGCCGATCAAGCCGGCAGCCTGGCTCAGTGGCAGCTCATGCATGGATCATTCCCCGTCCTGCATACGCGGTTCCTGAGGATTGGCTGAAGATAAAACCCAGATCGGTGGCATTCGGGTCGTAGGCAGACGTGCCGGGTGAGCGCATGGAGGCGCGCACCAGACGACCCGCATTGGCCGCTTCCCAGTCCTCGGGAACCCGTTGGCCGGTGGTCACACCGCGCACTATCAGCTGGTGACGAATGGCTGCGTCAAGGGCAGGCCCGAGTTTTACGGCTTCGTCGATTTTGGACAGGATGACGGCCTGTGCAGTGGGTGATTTGAAGTGGGACACCGTGTCGTCCAGCGTGTCTCCGTGCGCACCGGCATTGAGCACCAGCAGGCGTTTGACGTCCGGTATATCGAGAAGGTCCATCATTTCGCGCTTGCGCGGGTCTCTGGGGGCTAGGCCCGTGGTGTCGATGAGAACCATTTTTTTGCCGGCCAGCAAGCCCAGCAAGTCTTGCAAAGCGGCGCGGTCATGCGCCAGATGCGCCACCACGCCCAGCATTTTTCCATAGGCGCGCAATTGTTCCTGCGCACCGACCCGGTAGGTATCCAGGGTGATCAGCCCCACGCTGGATGCGCCATATTGTGCTGCGCACAGGCCCGCCAGCTTCGCTGCGGTGGTGGTTTTGCCGACGCCGGTGGCACCAATCAGCGCAAAAACGCCGCCTTCCTCTTGCAGCTCGACACCGCTTGTCTCGGTGCGCAGGTTACGTTCCAGCACATCCATCACCCATTGCATCGCCTGGGCGGCATCGGCCGATTCAGGCATGCGTTCCAGAATCGTGCGCGACAGGGTTGGTGAGTAGCCGGCCCGGATGAGTTTGAGCATCAGGTTGGACTGGATGGGATTCTGGCGCGCCTGGCCCAGCCAGTTCAGCGTATTGAAGCGGTCTTCAATGAGATCCTTCATCGCATGCAGTTCGCGCTCGATACCGATGACCGTGACCTGCGAAGCAGTTTGCGATTTGCCGGTCGCCGTGGCTTGGGTAGCAATTGCCGGTGCCGCCACGCTCTGGACCTGGCCGGGCTTGCGCTCCATCGGCGTTTGTGCGGGACGCTCGGCAGGCGTGGTTTTCGGAACTTGCGGAATACGGATGAGCCCGGATTCGCCCTGACTCTCCTGCCGGCGGCGCGCCATGCGTTCGCGCACATAGTCCTGGAAGGACAGCGTGCTCATGGACAACTGGTTCGCGTCTTCCTCGACCTGGCTTGCCACTTCCTGGTAGCTGGGCTCCTTGCGGTTGCCGCCGAAAACGGCGGTTTTGCCCGAATTGGCTCCGTTGCGCTGCCGGCTGCCGGCATCCTGGTCAAGCTGCTCGAGCGTGTCTTCGGCGGTGGCCACGACTTCGACGCCGTTCTCGGTCGGCCGGTTCGACAGAATCAGGGTGCCTTCGCCAAAGGCGAGGCGGGCCTTGGCCAGTGCTTCGCGGGAGGTTGGGGCGGTAAAGCGTTGGATATTCATACGGCACCTCTAAGGATCGGACCAATGCGGATGGTGTGGGTTTCTGGAATTTCACTGTGCCCAAGCACTTGCAGGCGCGGGGCGACACGGCGCAGCAAACGGGCAATCGAACTGCGTATCTGGTCTGGCACCAGCAGGCACGCCGGCAGCCCACGCTCCTCTTGTTTCATGGCCGTTTCAGCGGCATTTTTGGACAGCATGTCGGCAACACCCGGATCCAGCGCCGGGCCTTGCGCATTGCCCAGGGCTTGCACCAGCAAGCGCTCCAGTGCCGGGTCGATGGCAATCACGTTGAGCTCGCGGGTCGGGCCATAAATCTGCTGCACGATCGCAGGCGACAGCGCCACGCGCACCCGTTTTGCCAGCTCCACCGGTTCGGTGGTGGTGGACGCATGTTCGGCAATCGATTCGATGATGGTGCGGATATCGCGGATATGCACGGATTCGTCGAGCAAGAGCTGCAAAACTTTCTGAAATACGGCGATTGAGACCAGCTTGGGCACGACTTCCTCGATCAGTTTTGGCGCTAGTTTGGCGACGTGTTCCACGAGTTGCTGGGTCTCTGTTCGGCTGAGTAATTTGCTGGCTTGCACTTGCATCAAGTGTGACAAATGGGTGGCCATCACAGTCTCGGGATCAACCACGGTAAACCCGGCCATTTGTGCCGCTTCCTTTTGCTTGGCGTCGATCCAGTGGGCAGGCAAACCAAAAGCCGGATCGGTCGTTGCAGTACCGATCAGGGGGGTGGTGATGCCCCCCGGATTGATGGCCAGAAACTGGCCCGGAAATGCCTGGCCTTCGCCGACGATGACGCCGCGCAAGGTGATGCGGTAAGCGCTGGGTTTGAGTTCCAGGTTGTCGCGAACATGCACCGGCGGAGGTAAAAACCCGACCTCCTGTGCAAATTTGCGGCGTACTCCCTTGATGCGGTTGAGCAGATCGCCCTGGCGCGTTTTGTCCACCAGCACAATCAACCGGTAGCCAAGTTCCAGGCCAAGCTGGTCCACCGGTTGCAGATCGTCCCAGGTGGCTTCGCCTTCATTGCCTGTCACCGCGGGTGCAACTTTGGTCGGGTCGGCTGGCGGCGGTTTGTGGGCCAGCATCCAGGAACCGTAAGCCAACACCGCGGAAATAGTCAGGAACACGAAGTGCGGCATATTGGGGATAACACCCAAAACGAACATGATGGCCGCCGTAATGCCCAGTACACGGGGTGATACAAACATTTGACCGACAATTTGTTTCCCGATGTCGTTTTCCTTGCCCACCCTTGATACCACCATGGCAGCCGCCACCGAAATCAGCAGTCCGGGAATCTGGGCGACCAGCGCATCG
>CAIOLZ010000088.1 GCA_903859265.1 uncultured beta proteobacterium | reverse complement strand
TCAATTTTGGGAATCAGTCCGAACACGGCCAGCAGCGCTGCAAAAAGCGAAACAAGTGCCAGGGAGCGGGTGGAGTGCATAGATATTTTTTTAACGGTTCTGGTCGCTCAAACGGAGCTGGAGTGTATCTGCTACCCGGCGCGCGGCGAGCAACATCTGGATAGCCAACGGTGCCAGCAAGCGCAAGCCACCCGCCTTGCCGGTACGCAGCCGATGGGCGTCGTCAAGGCGCTTCCAGAGCACGAAAAAATGCTCGGTAAAGCGCAGCATCAAACCCAGTTGCAGGGCGAGTCGCTCGGTGCGAACTCCCACCTTTTGCAGTGGTGACAAAACGCGCTCCAATACCGAAAGCAAGGCAGTCGATGGCGTTGTAAGGGTCAGTGCAATGCCTAGCAGGGATGCACTGAGCAAGCGCAAAGTGCTGATCACGCCAAGCATCGGATGGCCCAGCCAAAAGTGAAACCCCAATATCAGAACGCAGGCCACCAGCAGAGATGCCAGCAAGCGACGCGCCCCCCAAGCCACCGATCCCAGAGAGATCCACAGGACCAGGCAGGCAAGGGTCAAAGCGCCCAGCAGTACCAGGCTTTCGGTAAAAAACTGCAGTGTTCCGAGGATCGCCAGCACCGACAATTTGGCACCGGCGCTGACACCGTGCAGCCAGGTGCGCTGCGCGCTCAGGAGGCTATGCATGGACTGCCACCCCCGCACTTTGACCGGCTGCCGCACGTACCGACACGTCGGCTTCGTATGCCGCGCAGACCTCACGGCCCGGCCCGTCCCCGCGCACACGACCGTGGTCCAGCCAGATCACACGGGCGAAATCGCGCACATGGGACAAAACATGGGTTGACACAATGACCTGCTGCGAGACGCGTGCCATGTCTGCATGCAGCAGCGTTTGTCCGGGCAAATCCAGGCTGGCAAAGGGCTCATCCAGCAACAAAATATCGGGCGACGCAATCAGAAGCGCCAGCCAGCACACATGCTGACGCTGGCCTTGGCTCAGGGTGCTGATGGCACGTGTCGCCCACGCGGACAAACCGCGCTCGGCCAAAAATGTACGCGCACGAGCAGCGGCTTCGCGGCGCGACCAACCCTGTGGCTGCAAACCCAGCGCCAACTCCTCTTGCACCGTGGGAAAAATGATTTGGTCATCCGGGTTCTGGAACAACATGCCAACCCGACCCGGCTTGTTTCCCCCCACCAGCGTTACCAACCCGGCCTGCGGCACGTCGAGTGCACAAATCAGCCGAAACAGGCTGGTCTTGCCGGAGCCATTGTCTCCAATGAGTCCGATGCGCGGCTCCGACAAGCGCAAACTCAGGCCATCAAACACCCGACTGTCACCGCGCTGCAAGCACACGTTCTCGATCGCAATTCCGGCAGGAACGGTGGCGGCTGCGTTGGGGTTTGACGGAAAAGGCATAGGGTGGAAGAGCCGGTGTGACAAATAAGCTGAGGATGATGATAAAGCGGTGCGGCGTTAGCCCCAGGTCCGATTCTGCGCACCGGCCTTGGGATAAAGTCACGGTCCATTCCACCCATTGTCTGCAGCCCCGAGGATTTTCGAATGACCGCCTACCTTCCACCGGGTGTATAAACCACCCCCTCACAATACAAAGGAATCACCCCCATGGGCGCGCAGTGGAAAGCAAAAGGCAAGGCGGCAGCGGCAGATGCCAGAGGCAAACTCTTTGGCCGGCTGGCCAAGGACATCATGGTGGCCGCCCGCAGCGGCGCGGACCCCGCCGCCAACTCCAAACTGCGCCTGGTCGTTGAGCAGGCGCGCAAAGTGTCCATGCCCAAGGAAACGCTGGAACGCGCCATCAAAAAAGGCGCCGGGCTATCGGGCGAGTCTGTCCAGTTTGAACGTGTGATTTACGAAGGTTTCGCCCCGCACCGCGTCGCCGTGATGGTGGAGTGCCTGACCGACAACGTCAACCGCACGGCGCCCGAAATGCGGGTTTTGTTTCGCAAAGGGCAGTTGGGGACCTCGGGGTCGGTGGCCTGGGATTTTGACCATGTCGGCATGATCGATGCCGAGCCCGGCGCCGCGGGGGCAGACCCTGAACTGGCGGCCATCGAAGCCGGGGCACAAGACTTCGAACCCGCGGAAGAAGAAGGCTTCACCACCTTTCTGACCGACCCGACCGACCTGGATCTTGTCAGCCGGGCGCTGCCGAACTTCGGCTTTACGGTCGTCTCATCGAAGCTGGGCTACAAGGCCAAGAATCCTGTCGATCCAGCCACCTTGAGCGCCGAAGCTCTGGAAGAAGTCGAAGCATTTCTCGCTGCTATCGACGCTAATGACGATGTGCAAAACGTTTACGTCGCACTGGCGGGTTAGTTAGCGGGTATCGCCCGGTCTGGCGCCGTCAAAACGTCAATGGGGGCTGCCAGAACCGCATGAATCACTGTAGAGACGGCGACTGGCAGACCGAAAATCAAAGCTCTTTTTATTGCCGCCGGGTTCTTTTGCCTGCCGCGCGCCTGTGAGCACCTCCAGCGCATCAAGATCAGACTGCAGGCGAAGCACATCCGCGTCGCCCTCGCCATAGCGGGCAGACAGCTTGGCTACCAGCCGCCTGAGTTTGTCCACCTTTTTGCTCATGATCAGCACCCCAAAAAATTCAACGATACACGCGTTCGACAAGGTGCCAATGACGTGGCGCAATGTTGCGCCACAAAAACGTACAGTGCACTGTCGGCGGGTCCCAGGCCGGCTAGTCAAATAGGAAAGTTTTGTAGCCCTTGAAGGCGTGCTCGATTTTTGCCTCCAAAGCCTTCACGTTAGGCGGCTTGACCAGATACCCGGCCACGCCGAGTGGCAGTACATCACCAATGGTGGATTTGCTGGAATCAGCGCTCAAAAATATGACCGGGATCGCGGACAACTTTTCATCGGGCAGTGTTCGCAGTTTTTGAACAAACTCGATACCCCCCATTGGCGCCATGTGCACGTCGGTAATGATCAGGTCGGGCTTCAAATCGCCAAGCTCGCGCAATGCACCGACGCCATCGGTAAAGGCATAGAGGTCCAGAATACCCATTCTGCGCAGAGCACCCAAAACATAGGTGCTCATGATTTTTTCGTCTTCAATGACGAAGACCCTCGCTCTCTTGATGTCCATGAAAACCATCCCTTCTTACGCGCTGATTTTTGAGTATTTTTTCACCGCAACGGCATGAGTTTAGTGCCGTCCTGTGCTGCGTTACAACATGGGTACCGAACCGACAACCGGGGTGATTCACGGTGATTCCAGCACTTCGAGCCGCGATGGTTGGGCTCAGGCCAGTGGCAGGCGCATCTGTATAAGAGTGCCTTGACCAAGTGACGATACGACGGTGAGCTTGCCCCGTACGGCCTCTACACGGAAGCGCATTCCCACCAGACCGTAGGCCGAAGTCGGTTTGGCTTGGGTATCAAAACCGCCGCCATCATCACGCACGGAGACTTCGACTTGGCCCTCCGCTATGCCCAGCGAAACCCATACATGGCTGGCGTGCGCATGCTTGGTGATATTGGTCAACGCTTCTTGTACCAGTCGGTACACCATCAGTTCTTCGCCTTCTTGCAGTTCGACTGGCTCCAGTGCAGTGTGAATTTGTACGTCTGAGTGGGAAGAAAATTCGCCCACTAATATTTCCAAGGTGGCGGCCAGGCCAAGGTTGCTCAGCGCAGAAGGGCGCAAGTCTTCAATGATGCTTCTTCCCAGCTCGATGCTGCTGTTTAGAGTAGCAACCAGATGGGCCAACAGGGCCTGTGATTCAGCGACTGGTCCGTCTGCCGCCAGTCTAGAGCGTATGCGGGCGGCGTCCAGCTTGGCCGAGGTAAGCAAAGCTCCCAGATCGTCGTGCAGATTGCGCGCAAGTCGGTGTCGCTCGTCCTCACGTGCAGTTTGCAGGTGATGCGTCAGTTCCGTCAATTGCGCGGTGCGCTGACTCACTTCAATTTCCAGCCGGTCGCGCTCGCTCTGTGAGATGACTTGCATGGCCTGCTGCTGGCGCGCCAACGCAAAGTTTTGGCGCAGATACATAACCATCGCCAGCAGACTTACCGCGCTGAGCAATGCAACGCCCGCACGGCTGAGCATCAGCGTTCTGTAAACGTCGTTCTCGCTTTCCACGCCGTGGCTGCTTTCGAGGTCCAGCAGCTGATCGCTGAGTTTGTGAATGGATTCCATCTGCAGGTTGTCTGTGTCCTCCAACGCCATACGCTGGCCCGCGTCGTGTTGGCGAATCGTCAGCGCCAATTGGGACAGAAGTGCACCGATCACCGTATGCAGCCGGGTCAGCAAGAGGGTTGCTGCCGGATCGCCCTTGTAGCGTTCTTGCAGAAAATTGAACGTGGTTTCAAGGTTGCCAAGGGACTTGTCATAGGCGACAAGATACTCGCTGCGCTGGGTGAGCAGATAACTGCGTTGGGCGGTTTGCACCGCCAGAATGCCCTGGCGCACGCCCTGGATGTCGGTTCGAGCGGTTGCAGTTGCGGTGAGGGCCTTGAGGCTATAGACGGAATTCCAGTACGCTGCTTCGCTGATGAATACCATTCCAAGCGCAGAGACGGTGGCGAGCAAAAATACCACCGATCTGCGTTTGAGAACCATGACTATTTGCATTTAAAGGGTCTCTTGGAAAGTATGGGATCATGTGACGAAATGGACTGCACGGCATGATTCGAATCGCCATTGTTGATGACCACGCCATGGTTCGGGCCGGCCTTCGGCAGTTTTTTGCCGACCAGGCTGATTTCCAGGTAGTGGCAGAAGCAGCGAATGGGCGGGATGCTGAAGAAATAGTGCGCAAGGGTGGAGTTGATGTGCTGCTGATGGATATTTCCATGCCACACCAAAGTGGTGTGGACGCACTGGCGACGATCAAGGCGCGCGCTCCAGAAATACCGGTCTTGATATTCAGTGGCTTCGCGGAAGTGCACTACGCCACCACGCTGCTGAGGCAAGGGGCGAGTGGCTATTTGAACAAGGACTGCGACCCCGAGGAAATCGTCAAGGCTATTCGCACGGTCATCCGTGGGCGCAAATACGTCAGTGCCACGATGGCGGAGCGGTTGGCCGAAGGCGTCGCGATCAAGTCGGACAAGCCCCCTCACGAGCATCTTTCCGAGCGAGAATTGCAGGTGTTTTTACGGTTGGCACGTGGAGAATCGGTAGGCGACATGGCCATCAGCATGTGCCTGAGCATCAAAACGGTTAGCACCTATCGCACACGCGTAATGGAAAAGATGAACCTCGACTCCAACAGCGATCTGACCTACTACGCCCTGAAAAACGGACTGATAAATTAGCCCGAATTGGAATAAGCCTCATGGTGCGGCAGGCAACTTCGCATCGTCCATGTCAACCTTGCGCATAGCATTGCAGAAGTCCATCAGTCCGTCGATTTCGTTGGATTTGTCGAACACACGGGTGGCGCCTAGGTCCAGGCATTTGCGCCGTATATCGGCTGTTGCGTAGTTGCTCAGCATGACGACTATGCGCTGCCCGGGTAGTTCCCGCAGCATGCGCAAGATGCCCAGCCCGGAGCCGCTTTTTAAAAAGATATCCAGGATGATGAGGTCCAATCGCTGGTCGGTTTTGGCCAACCACTGCGTAGCTGTGGCTTCACTCTCTGCCGTACCAACGACTCTGACGGGCGCCAATTCCTCGAGCGTTGCAATCAGGCTCTCCCGGATGACCTGGCTGTCTTCAACGATGTAAGTCTTGAGCTTGCGCATGTGAGGTTGGGTGGTTTTGCCTCCAAGTATGCGCCCCAATGCGGACGCTTGATATAGGAGCGGCTCTCGTGTCTTTGCAGGACAAATCCTACAAGCGAGTCATGTGTAGGACATTGACTACGCCATTTCGCGGCCTTGTCTGCTATTGCATCAGGCCGTTAGGCCTCAAGCTTCAGCCACTTCTCCTGCATTCAATCAAATTGCGTCGCAGGGGCCTTCAAGACACACCGGAGTCACAATATGAAAACCGCTATCAAAGCCCTGCTCGCCACAAGTGTGCTGGCTTGTGTTAGCGACGGTGTAGTACCGTCGCTATGTGGCTGTCAGGGTGCGGTTTTCTGATCGTCTGAGGGCGCAGGTTGAACCGTCTTTTTTGAAACATGCGCAGCCATCAGATCGTTGAGAGCTTT
>CAIOLZ010000087.1 GCA_903859265.1 uncultured beta proteobacterium | reverse complement strand
GCCAGATCGACGCCTACTCGTGTAATCTCGCTCATGGGACTTCCCCTTTCAAAGGTTAGATTGACTTCCACAAACCAATCTTGGCACTTGATGCCGTTACCGGAAAGTGGGGAGTCCCTCGTATTTGCAAATTCGGCCACTTCATCCAATTTCTACTGAGGTAGGGCCGTGCAAGTCGGCATCGCCTCGGGCGTCAAGTCAGTCGGGTAATCCCCAAATCGCTTGAGTTTGCTAGTGGCATACGGGCTCAGGAAGGCCAAGTCGGAGGTGCGGATACTGACGCCTTTTGACTTCAGCGCATGAAGCGCCTGAGTCTGATCCACCACGGTTTGCAGTGCCACTGCATTTGTCACAAGTTCGTTGTAGACGATTGCCTTTTCCTGATCAGTCGGGTTATTAGACCGGAGATGACCGCCAGCACCGAAGGCGAGGTGCTTGGCGAATTTGTGGTGCCGCTCAATCTTGGTCGTTCCCTTGTGGACCGTGCGACGCAGGGATTCGTCCATGACCCACTCCAGCAGGTACGTTGTGCGGACCGCATTGCCGAGCTCCTTCAAAGCCATCGCGAATCGGTTTCTGGTGCTGTAACTGTTGACCTTCGCCAGGACCGCCGAGGGTGCGAGCGTGCCGCTTTGGATCGCCAGCGCGAGTTGCATGAACTGAGGGTAGTGCTCGTGGATCAGAGCCCAGTTGACCGTCCCAGAAAACAGTGAATTGATCCTTGCGTATCGGTTGGTGTTGTCGGACCGATAGAGCGTAAGGCTTTGCCAGCGCCGGATGCGCGGCATCAGTTCAATTCCCAGCAGATACGCCAAGCCGAAGACGGCTGCTGACTGACCATGGGTATCCGCATGCACTCGACTGGGTTTCACCTCCGACAGGTTCTGAAGCAACGCATCCAGAATATAGGTTGCCTCGTAGGTGCCGCAGGCGATGAAGCGACTAAACAGCGCAATGTAGTTGTCGGCGACATGTCGGTAAGCAATGCCACCGGTCTTGCCGTAACGGATGTGGTGCTCGGCAAGCAAATTGTCCTCGTACGTCTCGAAATGGGTGCCATCGGCGGCCACGGACTCTCCAGTTCCCCATTGCTGTGGCAACTCAAATCGCGCATACAAATTGATCAGGTCAGCAGAAGCGGCACGCAAGTCTTCAATGTCAACATGGCGCCGGTCAGCAAAGGCAAGTTGATCGGCAGAGACCGTTCCACCGAGATGGCGTGCGGCCTCCGTTGGCCCAAGGCCGCATCCGTAGGCAAAGGTGGTCAACACGTACCGGTGGCTAGCGTCCTTGATCTGGGGGCCAAGCCGGGACGGAAGTCCGAAGTGCCGGCTCCATTGTGCCCAGTGCTCTGTGTTTGAAATCGCCTCCAACACAGCGCGCTCCGGCATGTGAGACATCATTTGGCTCTCGAGGTTGACAGCAGTTTCAGGTGTCCCCACTGCATGAAGCCGTGACACGACTGGTCGCCCGTGCCTTCCTCGTCGCAAGTATGCCTGTTGGCCGCCGCCCACTGCGTTGTCCAAAAAACGGGCCTTCAGTTCAAGGGCATTTTTCACCGCACGCACCAGGCCGTCGGCTCCATTTTCCCATCCGCGTGCCGTGGCATAAGCCGCGACCGCGCTGGGGTCAGCAGCCTCGGATGGCAAGCGGTCCCAGAACCTATCGAAGCTCAACGAGCCGGTAACAAAGATTTCGCCGGCCTTGATCGCTGTAGCCAGTTCCAATATGGCCACGACCTCCAGTTGACGCCGGTTGACCACCAGCTTGTCACTTGCAAGATCGTGCAGCAGGTCATGCCATTCACGTGGCAAGGTATTGGGAGACGCGCCATCGATGGTCAAGTGGTCATTGTTCAATGGTTCGCTTGACAGTGATTCGATAAGACGTAGCAGTCCCGCTGCAGCAGTCGTGCCTTGTAACGGCAAGATCTCCGCCAGGCGTATCAAAGCGCTTCGTAGCGGAACAAACACGGCGCGGGCAAAGGGGCGCCAATTCTGCTTCTCATGTTGCAAGTGCTCCTCACAGCTTTGTGCAAGCGCCTCGCGCCCACCTTGTGCGGTAAACACCGATTCCACTCGTGCCACCTTTTGCACTGGGTCAGCTTCCAACCCGTGCACGATCAGTGAATCATGGAATGCGCGGATCAGTGAGTCGGTTTTGTTGCGCCGGCTCTGATACCACTCAGCCAGACGCTGCTCACTTTTCCACTCGACTTTGCGGGTGAGTCGGAGCAGCATTTGCGTCAGTTCGTCGAGCACCTGGCCGCGCGCATCGTGAATCACCGCCATCAGCAGCGTATGGCGCCGTGGAGTGATGTACTCCCGCAACTCAAGTGCGTTGAGCCGCCTGGCCTCATTGGCCCATTGCAATATTTTTGCATCGGCAATCGCCTGCAGCGACGTGCCAGGATTTGGGAGTCCTTGAAGCCACTGGTAGTGATCAATCAGCGCATTGAGATTCTTTCGTGAGGCACGCCCTGGTGATGCACACAAGTTGGCGAAGGGCGATTTCTGCGTCTTCGGATCAACGACCAACAATGCTTCCAATACTGCCCTTTGCGCCGGATTGAGCCGGTTGCACACGGTGGCCCATTGGGCGGCGTTGATTTTGTTGTGAGCGGTACCAGCGAGGCGGCGCAACGTGGCAAGTGGCGGCAATTCGAAGTCATTCCGAATGAGTGCATCAATCGCCGAATTTATGATGTCGGTGGGGTCGGTTCGCGCTTGGGCCGTGCATTGCATTGTGGCTTGTGCCAGTGCACGTGCCTGGGTGCCCCACGAAACCACTTCAAGACGTTTGAGGATCGCCTGGCGATGTCGATACAGCGTGCGCTCAGGAAAAATCAAGGTTGATTCAGACCCCACGCCCATACGACGGGCCACATACTCAATGGTCGCAAGTGGGACATCGACAACGGGTAGAAAACGCCCAATGGTTTGGAAAATTTTCAGCTGCACCAGCAATGCCACTTGCGCCTCTGGCGTTCGCGTCACAGTTGGCGCCCACTTGCGCTCATCGAAGCTGGGACTGAAGAGTTGCTGCAAGTCGCCCGTGGTCAGCGGGTTCGGTAGCTCCGGATAAATTACGCGCGCGGCGGTGGGGGTCATATGGTGCCCTATGTGTTGGGACCGAGAACCATAACAAAGCAGACCAGCGTCGTGGCCATGCTAAAAAGCTGAAATGAAGGGTGAGTGGCCGAATTTGCAAATACGAGGGACTCCCCACTTTCCGGTAACGGCATCAAGTGCCAAGATTGGTTTGTGGAAGTCAATCTAACCTTTGAAAGGGGAAGTCCCATGAGCGAGATTACACGAGTAGGCGTCGATCTGGC
>CAIOLZ010000086.1 GCA_903859265.1 uncultured beta proteobacterium | reverse complement strand
GCTTTCTGGCAAAAACAGTCGCAGACTCAGCATCAGCGGTACTTCCCCCGACGCCAGCGTCACCGATACAAGGGTTTGGCAATTGGCCCTTTTTCCTAGGCTCAGGACCTATTAAAAGCCTTGCATAACCGACGATAGATTGATTCAATGGCGGCGCAAGGAGGCGTTGCCATGAGCGATTTGATTTGGTTGTCAGACGCGCAAATGCAGGAGATTGCGCCATATTTTCCGTTGTCGCACGGGGTGCCCAGGGTGGATGATCGGCGGATTGTCAGCGGGATCATCTTCGTGATCAGGAATGGCTTACGCTGGCGTGATGCACCTAAGGATTATGGTCCGCACAAGACGGTACAATGTCGTGTGATCAACCGACACACCGCGCTCCGCGAGCATTTCCCCAAGATTGCGATAGCTGATCCCGCATTTACAGTACCAGCGAACGCCCCACAGGATTATCTCGCCACGAAAATGACGCCACTTGAAATCGTCCACCGCTCGCTCCGCCCTTGCTCAGCACCCAATCTCGGGTGTCGATCGATTTTTGCAACAGAGCAGTGCAGATGATCGCTGACCACTACCAAATGGCCACATGAACCGCCACGCCGCGGATGGGTAGAGAGCTGCCCGCCTCCGAATTTTGCAACAGAGCCCTTGGTTTCGAGCAAGGACACGATGCCCAGCAGATCGGCGGTGGACCGGGCCAAGCGATCAAGCCGCGTCACCACCAGCGTGTCGCCCGGTGGTGGGATCATAGTCCCTGTCACGGTAATTCACAACTACGGCGTCAATTTGGGGTTTTGCGGACGTGGGCTGCACCACCAGTGCACTCCACACGTGTCACCGTAATTCCTGACGGGGGACACTCTATTCAGATGCCAATAGGCGCAACATCTTTCCGTTCACCATAAAAAATTGATTCGAACCAGCTTCCATTTTTTCATATATAAGTGACTCACCGCTAATTTTTACATTCATACCGCTTCTCTCATTTAAATAAGATCCTGGCTTTGCTGTCCATAAAACTAAAGGAGTTTGAATTATATCATGAGCTATAGTTTTTCAGTTTCTATAATATTTTTTTAAAACTAAAAATAACAATTTTTTCATATTTTATTGATCTATTTTTCGCCAGAAACGCCACCGCATAGTAGTTTTTACCAGAATTATCGAAATTCACCTGCGTCCATCCAGGGCATAGTCCAGAGTGAAATTTTCTCCATAATTCCTTGTCATCATTAGGAAGATCGTCATATTTCAAAACGCGCCAGTTCGCATGTTTAGAAATAAAATGGCTAGCTACATGAGGAATATTATCACATTCAGCACCAAATCCAACCGATGTGCTTGCCATATAAAAAGCAAAAATTGAGGCGAACTTGAGCATATTCATGCTAATTACTCCCCGCATCAGGAATGCTTTGGCTCGGAGCAGGCGTAGGAGTGCTCGCGGTTGGTACTGACGGGAAATAGGGACCTGTTGCACCGCCGCGACCGGGAACCAATTGAAGATGGACATGTCCCCCAGTCGCGTTCGGAGAAGGATGCCTGTATTCGTTCTGCTGATATCTTGCGCCACAGTTGGCCGCACATTGCATCACCTTTTCGGGCTCATTAGTCGTAACGTCAGCAGCCAACTTGCGCGCATGTGGATCTGGTAGCTTATGATCATTTGAAGTTGCCGTGACTCTAAGGTCATGGCCTGTGCAACGTGCGATGCAAATGAGCATATCTCCAACTCGTTGAGAAGGCTGCGGTACACCGGCCTTAAAATGCACATTTCCGCCGCCCCCCGTCTTGGGCTTTGTTTTAACGGGAGGCTTGGGCTCGTCATTATGACCACACACGACAATTTCATTTGGTCCAGCAGGCGAGCACCCTTTTTCGCCCGTTGGATCAGTCCCATCCACCGGATCGTTATTGACAACTGATCCGCTTGACGCGGCTCCGTCGTACCGGCGCGGATTTTCCCAGGAGAACCGGGCGCTTGCGCGCGCATGGGGCGGCAACTGGCGGACGAACGGCGGATTTGCCCTTGAGACGGTTCTGGGCCGCGCAGGCGCGACGCGCGGGAACGCGCTTCGTTCGTTCGCAAGGGCCTGCCGCAGCATCATTGGCCGCAGCCTAGCGCGCGGGGGCAACGATGCAAGCGGCTGAGAGAGGACGGGGCGGACCTTGCATTCAGTAGCACTGAGTGCTACATAGGGCTGTGTCCGATCCGGTTTCCCCTCGCGCCTTCAAGTCGACATGGTTTGCCAAGGCAGCGAAGAAGGCCCGGATTTCGGACAAGATGCTGTGCAAGGCCATCGCGCAAGTGATGGCGGGGCAAGCCGACGATCTGGGCGGCGGTGTGTTCAAGAAGCGCCTGTCAGACAACCAGTATCGCTCGATCGTGCTGGCGCGTGGCGGCAACTTCTGGGTGTATGAGTATCTCTTTGCCAAGCAGGACCGGGCCAACATCGAGGATGACGAGCTGAAGGCGTTCCGGGAACTGGCCAAGAGCTATGCGGCGCTGACGGCAGAGCAAGTCGCGGCGCTGGTAGCGGGTAAGGATTGGATCGAGATTTGCACCGACATGGATTTTTGAGTGGGCAGGGATTTTTGCGTGGGCACCGATTTCGGCAAGCCGGAGGAGCGATGATGAGTAAACAGGCCTACAAAAGCGACGCTTTCGAGGCGATCCACGGCTCGGCGCGTGCGCTTCACCGTGTGGGCGCGATCACCAAGGCGACCTTGCGCGATTTCGACGCGGCGTGCCTGTCCGTGCCGCCCGCCTATACGCCCGAGGATATCCAGCGCCTGCGCGAGGCCAACAAAGTCAGCCAGCCCGTGTTCGCCCGCTATCTCAACACCAGCGAGTCCACCGTCGAGAAGTGGGAGACCGGCGCCAAGCGTCCCAGTGGTATGGCGCTGAAGCTGCTCGCCATCGTCGAGAAGCATGGCCTGCAAATGCTGATCTGACCTACCGACTGCACTTTCCAAGGGTGCCATCCGCCCCTTGCTACTTGGCGTCGTCACCGTCTGCTGCGAGCCCTGCATCGAGACCTGCTGCGAGCGCTGCATCGAGCACGGCGCGATCGCGGCTGAGCTTTGCGCCGGGATGGGTGGCGGCATGGATCTCGGCCAGCCTGGCCGCCGAGACATGGGTGTAGATCTGCGTCGTCTCCAGACTCTCATGGCCCAGCAGGGCCTGGATGAACCGGATGTCGGCACCACCCTCCAGCATCAGC
>CAIOLZ010000085.1 GCA_903859265.1 uncultured beta proteobacterium | reverse complement strand
CGATGCCATTGACACCACTGCCAGTCGATCGCCCCAGACGCCGCGCAATCCGTGCGCTACTGGGTCCGGTTGCAAGCCGTTTACAAGCACCAGCGCATCCAGCGATTGCACCAGTTCCGGGGCAAACAAAACGTCGCTGGCATAGTGGGCCACTGCCGCCCATTCCAGCGCAATTCGGGCGACTGCCGCCTCCCACTGCAACGCTGGCGCAGCCGATTCCAACAGCAAGCCTGCTCGCAGGGTTTGCGCCCATGCCGGGCGCCCCTGCGGTCCGGCCGCCGCGGCCAATGCACCCAACTGGTGAGCGGCTGCTACAAGGCGCTCGGCGAGTGCGCCGGCATGCTCAGCCAGGCCTGCGCGCCGCAGAAGATCTTCAGCCGCGGGGCCATCCAGCGCCACATCGAAATGGATGTCGGACGCCTCCGGTAAATGACCACCGAGCGCAGAACTCCAACTCCTGCTGGTCTCAAAGCGCGGGGCGAAACCGTCCGGACACATTTGCCCCCACATTCTGTTGGCCAAGGGCAGGAGTTGCGCGTAAGGCAGCAACACAACGCTGCGCGCCGGATGCGCCCCCATGCGCCGTAATTGGTCCTGCAACCGCACAACCAACCCGGTCTCAGGGTGCCGCCAAAGCTCTACCGCAGGGTGATCGGGCGGGTAGGAAAAGGCTGCAATAGGGGATGCCGGCGGCCTGCGCAAATCGCTTTTCGCTATGCCATCCATAGGGGTTTGCAGGACTGCTGCGGGCTTGGTTTCTGTCACAATGCCGCCACTTTAGCCGCATCTGCAACCCTTAAAAGGAAAATCCATGGCCAGCGAGCTCATCAAACATGTCACCGATGCAACCTTTGAAGCCGATGTGCTGCAAAGCCAAACACCCATTCTGGTGGACTACTGGGCGGAGTGGTGCGGCCCTTGCAAAATGATCGCGCCAATTCTCGATGAAGTGTCCAGCACCTACGAAGGCAAGCTTCAGGTTGCCAAGATGAATGTCGATGAAAACCGCGACATTCCAGCCAAGTTCGGAATCCGTGGAATTCCGACGTTGATGCTCTTCAAGGATGGTCAATTGGCTGCCACCAAAGTCGGCGCCATGAGCAAGGCCCAAATGACGGCCTTCATTGACCAGCAACTGGCCTGAAAGCCGGCGTTTGAATTGCCGTGACCGTGACGCTGCTGCACGGTCACATTTTCCTGTCATAATCGATTCTGTTCTCCAGTCCTGATGAGGGCTGTCACCGCTTGACGGTAGCGAACACGGAAGCCCGGCCGATCTGCTCTGCCTCCCTTTATTCCCAGTATTTGAAATCTCCCGGTCAACAACCGAACCAACGCCGCTGAACCGGCTAAACCCCTCACGGGAACCACTCCATGCACTTAAACGAACTCAAAGCGCTGCACGTGTCCGAAGTCCTGAAACAGGCTGAAGAGCTTGAGATCGAGAACACCGGCCGCATGCGCAAGCAGGAATTGATGTTTGCGATTATCAAGAAGCGTGCCCGTACCGGCGAGCAGATCATTGCCGACGGCGTACTTGAAATTCTGCCCGACGGCTTTGGTTTTCTGCGCAGCCCCGACACGAGTTACACCGCCAGCACCGACGACATCTACATCAGCCCGAGTCAAGTTCGCCGCTTCAACCTGCACACCGGGGACATGATTGAAGGCGAGGTTCGCACCCCCAAAGACGGTGAACGCTATTTCGCGCTCAACAAACTTGACAAGGTTAACGGCGACCTGCCGGAGAGTAACAAACACAAGGTGATGTTCGAAAACCTGACGCCTTTGTTCCCCAAGGAGCAAATGCGGCTGGAGCGTGACTCCAAGGGCGAAGAAAACATTACGGGCCGCGTCATTGACATCATTGCGCCCATTGGCAAGGGCCAGCGCGCCCTGTTGGTGGCACCGCCCAAAAGCGGCAAGACGGTGATGATGCAACACATCGCCCATGCGATTTCCGCCAACTATCCCAATAGCCACATGATGGTTCTGCTGGTTGACGAACGCCCGGAAGAAGTGACCGAAATGCAGCGCACCGTCAAAGGCGAAGTGATTGCGTCCACCTTTGACGAGCCTGCAGCGCGCCACGTACACGTTGCCGAGATGGTGATTGAACGGGCCAAGCGTCTGGTCGAACTGAAAAAAGACGTGGTGATTCTGCTCGACTCCATCACCCGCCTGGCCCGCGCCTACAACAACGTGGTCCCTTCCAGCGGCAAGGTCCTGACCGGCGGTGTGGACGCCAACGCACTGCAGCGCCCCAAACGCTTTTTGGGTGCGGCCCGCAACGTGGAAGAAGGTGGCTCCCTGACCATCATCGCCACGGCGCTGGTGGACACCGGAAGCCGCATGGACGAAGTGATTTTTGAGGAGTTCAAAGGCACCGGCAACTCCGAAATTCACCTCGATCGGCGTTTGTATGAAAAACGGGTGTTCCCGTCGATTCAGCTCAACCGCAGCGGAACCCGCCGTGAAGAGTTGCTATTGCAGCCGGAAATTTTGCAGAAGACCCGCATATTGCGCCAGTTTCTCTACAACATGGACGAAATTGAATCCATGGAAATGGTGCTCAAGCAAATGCGCGCGACCAAGAACAACAGCGAGTTCTTCGACATGATGCGCAGAGGTGGTTAAGGTCAACAAAGTCCGGGCTATAATCGAAGGTTTTCGCGACAAGTACGCAGGTTTAAAGTCGGGCGGTGTGCCCAGCGGCCTGACGCGGCTGGCGCAATTGATGGAGAAATCATGAAAGAAGGCATTCACCCCAACTACCGTGACGTGTGTTTTCAGGACATGTCCAACGGCTTCAAGTTTGTCACCCGTTCCTGCGCCAATGCCAAGGAAATGATCAAGATGGAAGACGGCCGCGAGCTGCCGCTGTTCAAGCTGGACACCACGAGCGAATCGCACCCCTTCTACACCGGTACCCAAAAGTCCGTTGACAACATGGGTGGTCGCGTCGAGAAGTTCCGCAACCGCTTCGGCAAAACCGCTGCGAAGTAAATGGTTCAGGTTCCGGCCTGAACTTTTGACAACCATGCGCAAAAAGCAGCCCGATATTCGGAGCTGCTTTTTTTTCGACCCCCGCTTGTGAATCCCACCAACCCCGCCATCGTTGCCCAAGCGGCAGCCCGACGCCTGCCCCGCGGGGCACTGCTTCTTTTTTGTCTGGCCTACATGCTGCCGGGATTCATCGGGCGTGACGCCTGGAAAAGCGCCGACGCGTCGGCCCTGGGGTTTATGGCGGAACTCGCGCATGGATCGTCGGCCTGGCTGCATCCGACCCTCATTGGTATGCCCAGCGAGAACCCGACGCTGCTGGCCTATTGGCTGGGTGCCTGGGCCTTGCAATGGGCACCGGCCTGGATCGCGCCGGACTTTGCGGCGCGCATTCCCTTCCTGTTTCTTCTCGCACTGGCCATGGCCGGAACGTGGTACGGCACCTACTACCTGGCCCGCAGTCCCAGGGCGCAACCGGTGGTGTTTGCATTCGGCGGAGAGGCGTCCCCCAAGGACTATGCGCGCGCCATCGGGGACGCTGGTCTGCTGGCGCTGATAGCCAGTCTGGGTCTGGCGCAGTTGTCCCACGAAACCACGCCGGCACTGGCGCAAACGGCGTTTACCGCGCTGGTGTTCTACGCGCTCTCAGCACTGCCGTACCGGCCCGTGATCGCCACCGTTGCAATGGCGTTTGGCCTGATCGGCCTGAGCTTGTCGGGAGCACCCACCCTTTCCGCAGTCTTTGGCATTGGCGGCCTGCTGATCCACCTGATGGACCGCAAAGATGCTGACCAGAAGGCGCCCGTCACCGCGCTGACCAGTTGGACGATCGCGCTGGCCATCGCGCTGGCCATTGGCCTGGCGCACCAGCTTGATCTGCTGCGCTGGAAAGTGGAATGGCCGGTTGAAAAGCTGGCCTACTGGAGTGGGCTGGGACAACTTCTGCTCTGGTTTACGTGGCCAGCCGGACCGCTGGCCTTGTGGACGCTTTGGCGTTGGCGCAAACAAATTCTGAGCCGCCACATCAGCCGCCACCTCGCGGTACCGATCTGGATGCTGGCGGCCACATTGGCGGCCACACTCACCTCCAACGCCTCAGACCGCACACTGATGCTGGCTTTGCCTGCGCTGGCCGCACTGGCGGCGTTTGCCCTGCCAACGCTCCAACGTCAGGTCGCGGCCCTGATCGACTGGTTCACCCTGCTGTTTTTTTCAAGCTGCGCCATGGTGGTGTGGGTGGTCTGGCTGGCCATGCAAACGGGCTACCCGAGCCAGCCCGCGGCCAACGTGGCACGGCTTGCACCTGGCTTTGAGGCCGAGTTTTCCACATTGGGCTTTGGCCTGGCACTGGTCGCCACAGGCGTCTGGGCATGGCTGGTGAAATGGCGGGTGGGCCGACACCGCGCTGCAATCTGGAAAAGCCTTGTCTTGCCGGCGGGGGGCGCAGCCCTTTGCTGGCTGTTGCTGATGACCCTGTGGCTACCCCTGCTCAATTACGCCCAAAGTTACAACGCCATGGTCAAGCGGGCCGCAGCCCAGATCAACCCGGCCGGTTGTGTTGAATCGTTGGGCTTAAGCGAAGGAAAAATCGCGGCGCTCCAGTTCTACGGCAATCTGGAAATGCGCTTCGCCAAGGATATTCCAGCCTGCCCATGGCTCATCGCCGAGCCCGGCGACAACATGTCAGCACCGGATTCGCTGGACGAGAAACAATGGATTTTGCTGGCGCCGATTCGTCACCCGACCGATGGCAACGAATCGGTACTGATTTTCAGGCGGCGGTAATTTCCAGCACGCCTTGCGACAT
>CAIOLZ010000084.1 GCA_903859265.1 uncultured beta proteobacterium | reverse complement strand
GCACGTCTTGCACGTGGCGCAGCCAGTTGTCGGCCAGCCCGATGCGCGCGCCTTCGAGCGCCGCCTGCACACCGGAACAGCCGTAGTGCCCGACCACCATGACGTGCTGCACCTTGAGCCGTTCAACAGCAAATTGCACTGTGGAGAGCGCGTTCAGATCGGAGTGCACAACCACGTTGGCCACGTTGCGATGGACAAAAATTTCGCCGGGTTCCAGCCCCAGAATTTCGTTCGCCGGCACCCGGCTGTCGGAGCAGCCAATCCACATGTATTTGGGCTTTTGCTGGTTGGCAAGACCGGTAAAAAAACCGGGTCGATCGCGCACCATGGCGGCGGCCCAGGCGCGATTGTTGGCAAAAAGTTCCTTGATATCTGACATCGTTACATCGTCTCGGCAAACAGTTCGCGACCAATCAGCATGCGACGGATTTCGCTGGTGCCAGCCCCGATTTCATACAACTTGGCATCGCGCCACAAGCGTCCCAGGGGATAGTCATTGATGTAGCCGTTACCACCAAAAATCTGCACCCCCTCGCCGGCCATCCAGGTGGCTTTTTCGGCACACCACAAGATAACCGACGCACAATCTTTGCGCACCTGGCGCACATGCTCAACGCCCAGCAGGTCCAGATTTTTGGCTACCGTGTAAGCAAATGCGCGGCCCGCTTGCAGGACGGTGTACATGTCGGCAACTTTGCCCTGGATGAGCTGGAATTCACCAATGCTTTGGCCAAATTGCTTGCGGTCGTGGATGTACGGAATCACGTTGTCCATCACCGACTGCATGATGCCCAGCGGCCCGCCGGTGAGCACCGCGCGCTCGTAGTCCAAACCACTCATCAGCACCTTCGCGCCCTGGTTGAGCCCGCCCAGGATGTTGGCTACCGGTACCTCGACATTGTTGAAAACCAGCTCGCCCGTGTGGCTGCCGCGCATGCCCAGCTTGTCGAGCTTTTGGGCAATGGAGAACCCCGGCATGCCCTTCTCGATCAGGAACGCGGTCACGCCGCGGGCACCGAGCTCGGGTTCGCTCTTGGCATAGACCACCAAAGTGTCTGCATCGGGGCCATTCGTGATCCACATCTTGCTACCGTTGAGCACGTAGTAGCCGCCTTTGTCCTCGGCTTTGAGCTTCATGCTGATGACATCGCTGCCCGCACCAGGCTCGCTCATCGCAAGCGCGCCCACATGTTCGCCCGTGATGAGTTTGGGGAGGTATTTGGCGCGTTGTTCGGGCGTGCCATTGCGTTTGATTTGGTTGACGCACAGGTTACTGTGGGCGCCATAGGACAACCCGACCGAGGCACTGGCACGCGAAATTTCTTCCATCGCAATCATATGGGCCAGATAGCCCATGTTGGCGCCTCCGTATTCCTCGCCAACGGTAATACCCAGAACGCCAAGGCTGCCCATTTTTTGCCACAAGTCCATCGGGAACTGGTCACTGCGGTCAATCTCGGCGGCACGGGGCGCTATCTCGGCCTGCGCAAAATCATGTACCGCTTCGCGCAAGGCGTCGATGTCTTCGCCGAGTTGAAAATTCAGGCCGGGCAAGTGGTTCATCAGGGTCTCCTTTATGGGGTTTGTATTTTTTGCAGCAGGGCACGCGCTTCCCGCTGGTGCACCTTGATCTCGTCGAGGTTGTCCTGCAGATCCGCCATCTGCTCCTCTATTTGTTTGCGGTGCAAGGCCAGCACGTCGAGAAACTTTTGCAACTGCGCCCCGGTGTCGCGGGGGCTATCGTACATATCGATGATGTCTTTGGCTTCCGTCAGGCTCAGTCCGAGGCGCTTGGCCCGCAAGGTAAGCTTGAGGCGGGTCCGGTCGCGTCCGCTGTAGATTCTGCTGCGTCCACCGGGTCCGCTGCGCTCGGGCTGCAGCAAGCCGAGGTCTTCGTAAAAGCGAATGGCGCGCGTGGTGAGATCAAACTCCCGCGCGAGGTCGCCAATGGTGTAGGTGGTAGTCATACTGAGTGTGCAGAGTTGGGGTGCAGGACTGCCTGCCAGCTTGATTGACGTTTACGTTAACGTCAAATGCATCACGAATTATGCGGTAAATTCTTTTGAACCCCGAACAGGGCCATCACCACTTCGGAATCGCGTCTGACTTCAATTGTTTGCGCAATCCGGCGTAATCGGGCACCACGGTTGCCACCGTGTCCCAAAAGCTGCGGCTATGGTTCATGACGCGCAAATGGCTGAGTTCATGGGCCACCACATAATCAATAACCGGTTGGCGAAAGTGAATCAGTCGCCAATTCAGTCGAATCGAACCATCGGCGCTGGCACTACCCCAGCGCGTTCCTGCGTTGCTCAAGCGCAATTTGCTCCAACGCACCTGCAACAGGGGAGAAAAATGGTTCATGCGGTTCAAAAAATTGTCTTTAGCCTGCTGCATGAGCCAGGCCTGAACGGCGTCACGAATTTGCTCGGCACTGGCGCTTTTGGGCAGGCCCACCCATAAAACCTGCCGGCTGGGGTTGCTGTGCCCGCTGTGCGCATCGGCACTCGCCAGTTGCGCGCCTTTGCCGGCAAAACCGTGCGTTGGGTCCAGCACGATCTGCAAATCCAGGCCCAGATACGGAATCACAACGCCGTCGGCCCATGCCACGCGCGCATTGCTGACTTTGGCGTGGCGCTCGCGCGTTTCGTGGAGTTTGCCCAGTATCCAGCGCCCTTTCTCCTGCAGCGCGGCTTCTACTTCGTAGATCGGTGTCCAGCGCGGTGCGCGCACGACCAGACCCTCCGGGCCGACAATGAATCCGATGGTGCGCCGCTTGGCACGACAAAACACATAACCCACCACAGCGTCATCAATGCGCACCTCGCGATTGGCCTGCGGGTGCTTGAAGCGTGCCGGTTCAATCGCTTGCGGAAGCAACTCGCCGGGTACGAATGCCGGCTTGGGCCCTTGAAAAACAGTCGGCTCCCGGGATACCGGGGGAGGCTGCGCCGTCGCGCTGTCGAATAAATCAAGCGTAAACCGCAGCAGGGGCAGCATGGCTGTAACCCTATTTCGGATACGCCTCTGGGTCGAGGCGACGCATTTCCGCCTCAATCCAGGTTTGCACTTCACGCATGAGCTCGTCCGGCTGACGGCCAACGCTGGGAATCGGCTTGCCGATGGACACATCCACCACCCCGGGTGTTTTCACGAAGGCCTTGCGCGGCCAGCATTTGGCCGAGGTTACGGCCACCGGGATCACGGGCGCACCGGTTTCGACCGCCAGTCGTGTTCCACCGCTTTTGTAAATGCCCTGCTGTCCGCGCGGGGTACGGGTGCCTTCGGGAAACATGATGATCCAGACCCCGCGCGCAAGCAGCGCCTTGCCCTGGATCACGACTTTGTTGAACGCCGATGCGCGCTGGCTGCGATCGATGTGAATCATGTCAAGCCGCCCCATCGCCCAGCCGAAGAACGGCACATACAGAAGTTCTTTTTTGAACACATACGCCAGCGGATGGGGCATCAGCGTGGGCATCAGGAAAGTCTCGAAGGTGGACTGGTGCTTTACCAGCAAAATTGCGGGCGCGGTATCGCCAGTGGGCAGGTTTTCCCAACCAATGACGCGCGTCCTGATGCCCAAAATAATGCGCGCTCCACCCACCGCCCAATTCAGCCAGCGCACAGCCATCCACCAAAGCGCCGTGCCCCGTACCCGCACCGAGGCCACCACCATGATGATGCCCCACGGAATGACTGTCACCAGCATCCAGAGCATATGCAAACAGGAGCGCACAAAAGCCATCGCGCTAGCCCCCGTCGATCGCGACCAGGTGGGTCGCAAAGGCCATTAAATCGTCGTGCACCACCGTGTCAGGGGGGAAGCCCGGAGGTAAGGGCTGCCCTTTGAGCCCTTCTGATTTGCCGGTCAGAACCAGATGCGGCACGCACCCGACGGCAGTGCCTGCCACCAGGTCGCGCTCGGAGTCGCCCACAGTAGGCATGCCAGTCAGGTCGATGCCGTAGCGGTCTGCAATCTGCTCGTACAAACCTGGCGCTGGCTTGCGACACCGGCAGGCATCTTCGGGGGCATGGGGACAATAAAAAATCGCATCGACGCGGCCGCCCACCGCCGCCAGCATGGCGTGCATTTTTGCGTGCATCGCATTGAGGGAAGCGACATCGAACAAGCCGCGACCGAGTCCCGACTGGTTACTGACCACCACGACATGCCAGCCGGCATGGTTCAGTTTGGCAATCGCCTCGAGCGCACCGGGCAAGGGCTTCCATTCACCCGGCGACTTCACATACTCATCGCTGTCTTGGTTAATCGTTCCGTCACGGTCCAGGATGCAAACTTTCATAATGGTGCGGCGTCCGGAAAAATAATGGGATCGATCAGGATGCGAGTTTGGAAAGATCGGCAACCCGGTTCATTGCTATATGCAGACTTTTGAGCAGACCGAGCCGGTTCAGGCGCAAATCAAGCTGCTCGGCATTGACCATGACGTCTTCAAAAAATGCGTCCACCGGCGCACGTAAGGCTGCCAGGCTTTGCAGCGATGCGGTGTAGTCGCCTGATGCCCACTGGGCCTGTGCGTTCGGTAAAACGCTTTGCATCGCTGCGTAGAGCGCCTTCTCCGCGGGCTCCTGCAACAAAACTTCGCTCACATGGGCGTCCACATCCTCGGTCTTTTTGAGAATGTTGCCGATGCGCTTGTTGGCAGCGGCGAGTGCCGGGCTTTCAGGCAATGCGCCAAAAGCGCGCACCGCAAGCAGCCGCTTGGGGACGTCGCCCAAACGCTGTGGACGCAGCGCCAGCACTGCATCAACCTCCTGTGCGCCATAGCCCTGCTCACGCAATGCGCCTGAGAGCCGGTCATACACAAAATCAACCAGCGCGGCGGTCGCATCTTCAATCTTGTCGTCGAATGCGGGCAACGCAGTCGCAATGATGGCGTGGAGTTCCAGCGGCAAGTCGCGCTCCACCAGCATCCGGGTCACGCCCAGGGCGTGCCGCCGCAGCGCAAAAGGATCCTTGTCACCCGTTGGCAGATTTCCAATGCCAAACATCCCTACCAGGGTTTCGAGCTTGTCGGCCAAAGCCACCACCAGCGCGACCCGGTTTCGGGGCAGGTCGTCGCCGGCAAAGCGTGGTTTGTAATGGTCCTCAATGGCGATCGCGACGTCTTCGCTGCAGCCATCGTGGCGCGCGTAATAGCCACCCATGATGCCCTGCAACTCAGGGAATTCGCCCACCATATCGGTCACCAAGTCGGCCTTGGCAAGCCGCGCAGCAGCCACCGCATCGTTGGCAAGCGCCGGATCCATCGCGGTCGCAAGGGCCAGTGCAATTTTCGTGACGCGCTGTGTACGCTCACCCTGCGTGCCAAGTTTGTTGTGGTACACCACTTTGGAGAGACTCTCCACGCGCGACTCCAAAGTCTTTTTGCGGTCCTGGTCAAAGAAGAATTGCGCGTCTGCCAGTCGCGGCCGCACCACCCGCTCGTTGCCGCCGATGACAGCACTGGCGTCCGCGGGCGAAATATTGCTCACCACCAGAAACTGGTGTGTCAATTTTCCCTTGGCATCGAGCAACGGGAAATATTTCTGGTTCGCCTTCATCGTCAGGATCAGGCACTCTTGCGGCACTTCGAGGTACTGCTTCTCAAAGCTGCACACCAGAACGTTAGGGCGCTCCACCAGCGCGGTGACTTCGTCCAGCAATTCCTCGTCCTCAATCGGACGTACCCCGTTGCCGACTCGGGCAGCAGCAGCCTGGAGTTGGCGCACGATGTCCGCGCGCCGGTCGGCGAAGCGGGCGATCACGGCCCCGTCCTCATGCAAGATACGTGCGTATTGGTCTGCATCCGCCACATTCACGGGCGACACCCGCGCTTCGAACCGGTGCCCCTGCGTCTGACGACCCGCCCGCAATCCCAGCGCTTGCACCGGCACTACATCGGTTCCATGCAAAGCAACCAAACCATGTGCAGGTCGCACAAAACTCACACTCGTCCAACCCGGCAATTCGCAATCCGACTGCAATTGGTAGGTCATCACTTTGGGAATGGGCAGCTTGGCGATGGCTTCCTCAATCGCCTTTTGCAATCCCTCGACGAGCGTCGCCCCCTTGACCGTGCTGGCAAAGAACAGCGCCTCGGCTTTGCCGTCCATGGCGCGTTGCAGCGTGGGCACAGCAGACGCGTCCGCACCGAGCGCAGCAAGCTTTTTCAGCAGCGCGGGCGTGGGGTTACCAGCGGCATCGAGCCCCACGCTCACAGGCATCAGCTTGGCAGAGACCTGTTTTTCTGCGGCCTGGGGTGCGACCTGCGTCAGGTGAACCGCGAGACGGCGGGGCGATGCGTACTCGGTCGCGACCGAATGCTCCGAGGCCAGGCCCTGCACCTGGAGTGACTTTGACAGCACCGACGCAAATGCCTCACCGAGCTTTTTGAGCGCCTTGGGCGGCAGCTCTTCAACAAACAATTCAACCAGCAAATTTTTCATGAAGGGTTTCTTTTAAGCCTGTGGGGCTCAGGCGGCCTTTTTTGCCATTTGTTCAATCCAGGCGCGCGGGGCCATCGGGAAACCGAGCCGCTCGCGGCTCTCGTAATAGCATTGCGCGACCGACCTTGCCAATGTCCGGATGCGTCCTATGTAGGCCGCCCGCTCGGTCACACTGATGGCTCCACGGGCATCAAGCAGGTTAAAGCTGTGCGCGGCCTTCAGGACCTGCTCATAGGCTGGCAACGCGAGTTGCGCATCGATCAAGTGCTTGGCCTGTTTTTCGTGTGCAGAAAACGCCGTAAACAGAAACTCTGCGTCGCTGTGTTCAAAGTTGTAGGTGGATTGCTCGACTTCGTTTTGTTTGTAAACGTCACCATAGCTCAGACCATCGGTCCATGTCAGGTTATAGACGTTGTCCACGCCCTGCAAATACATGGCGAGGCGTTCGAGCCCGTAGGTAATTTCACCGGTCGCTGGCTTGCAGTCTATGCCGCCCACCTGCTGAAAATAGGTGAACTGCGTGACCTCCATGCCATTGAGCCAAACCTCCCATCCCAGTCCCCATGCGCCTAAAGTGGGGTTCTCCCAGTCATCTTCCACAAAGCGAATGTCATTGGCTTTCAGGTCAAATCCAAGTGCCTCCAGAGAGCCCAGGTACAACTCCAGAATATTGGCCGGTGCGGGCTTTAAAACGACCTGGTACTGGTAGTAATGCTGAAGGCGGTTGGGATTTTCTCCGTAGCGGCCATCCTTGGGGCGGCGGCTCGGTTGGACGTAAGCAGCCTTCCACGGCTCTGGCCCAATGGCCCGCAAAAACGTGGCAGTGTGCGAAGTACCTGCCCCGACTTCCATGTCATACGGTTGCAAAAGAGCGCAACCCTGTCCCGCCCAATAATCTTGTAGTCGCAGAATGATTTGCTGAAATGTGAGCATTTGTGTGGGATCAACTGATCCGTCTGACCTTCGTATAAACCCTAGATTTTACGGGCTACTGCTGACCCGCCCTCGTGTCAATCACCCCGAAGTTGATAACGTCTGCCCAGCGCAACGCATCCCAAAATTGCAATCCACAGTGGCCACAAGCCAAACCGCGATACCCACCAGGCGAACGGCGTCAGCCCGCTGCGACCTTCGACCGTTCCGGTGAGTGTGCCTTGCGTCATGCGCGGCAGGGCGGCGATCACCTGACCCCGTTGGTCCATGATGACGGTGGCGCCCGTGTTGGTCGCTCGCACGAACGGTCGCTCAAACTCCAG
>CAIOLZ010000083.1 GCA_903859265.1 uncultured beta proteobacterium | reverse complement strand
TCAATCACGAGCACTGTTGCGCTCTTGTCTTCACTCAAGCGGTTCGCCAGGACGCTTCCGGCGGAGCCTGCGCCTACGATGATGTAGTCGAATTCTTTTTGCATGCGGTTAGCTCATAAACAAAGCGGTTGATTCTTCAGATTAAGTACTCGGACTGTTTTTTTGACGGGGACAGCGGGGTAGAAGGTTCCGCTCATGTCCCCCGGACCGGGCTGCGCCCGTTCCTCCTCCTTTACTTCGCTGCACCTTCCACCCCGCTGCCCCCGGCCGGGGAACACGAACGGCGTTGAGCGCTCCGCCCCACAGCGTCCGAACACCCGTGGCAATGCGATAGCCACCTCAGAGCCTATCCAACCAGAAAAAAAGAGCGATGCAATGCCCATAAAACGTCTCAGCGATAACCCGTCCAGACCTCGCCCATCTCCACATACACCGTCTTCAACTGCGTGTAATGGTCCAGCGCCGTCATGCTGTTTTCGCTCCCGATGCCCGATTCACCCACCCCGCCAAACGGCATCTCGATCGGTGTGATGTTGTAGTTGTTGATCCAGCAAATGCCGGCTTTGAGTTTGCCAGCCACCCGGTGGCCTTTTTGCAGATTGGTCGTGAACACGCCGGCGGCCAGACCGAAGCGCGAGAGGTTGGCACGTTCAATCGCTTCTTCTTCGGTGTCGAATGTCAGCATCGACAGCACCGGCCCGAATATTTCTTCGCGCACGATACGCATTGCGTCGTGACAGTCGGCAAAGATGGTCGGAGCAACAAAGTTGTCTGCCATGCCGGGCACGCTCACCCGCTCGCCGCCGCAGACCAGTGTTGCACCCTCGGCCTTGCCGCTGGCAATATAGTCCAGCACCTTGTTGGTGTGCGCCTGCGAAATCAGTGCGCCGACCTCGGTTTCCGGTTGCATGGGGTCGCCCACGCGCAGTAGCAGGGTGCGTTCTTTCAGCCGGGCCAGAAACCGCTCTGCGATGCCACGTTGTACAAACACGCGCGTGCAGTTGGTGCAGACCTCGCCCTGCGTGTAGAAGTTGCCCATCATGGCGGCGGCCACGGCTTGCTCCAGATCGGCGTCGTCAAAAATCAGCAGCGGCGATTTGCCGCCCAGTTCCATGGTCACCCGCTTCAAGGTTCCGGCCGCGGTCTGCATCACTTTTTTGCCGGTGGGCACCGAGCCGGTGACAGACACTTTGGCCACACCCGGATGCGCAGCGAGCAGGGCACCGGTTGGGCCCCGGCCCTGCAAAACGTTGAATACGCCAGGCGGCACTCCGGCTTCCAGATATACCTTCGCCAGTTCAACTGCAGTCGCGGGTGTGAGTTCTGAGGGTTTGAAAATCATGGCGTTGCCGGCGGCCAGTGCGGGGGCCGATTTCCAGCAGGCAATTTGCAGGGGATAGTTCCAGGCACCGATGCCCACGCACACGCCAAGCGGCTCTTTGCGTGTGTAGGCGAAGGCATTTTTCAGGGGATATTGCTGGCCGGTGAGCGTGGCCGCAGCACCGGCAAAATATTCGATGCAATCAGCGCCACTCATTACGTCCACCATCAGCGCTTCCTGTATTGGCTTGCCGGTGTCCTGCACTTCCAGCGAGGCGAGTTCAGCGTTGCGGCTGCGCAAGATATCTGCGGCTTTGCGCAGAATGCGGCCGCGCTCGGTGCCGGTCATTGCCGACCAGACTTCAAAGCCGCGCTGGGCCGCGATCACTGCAGCATCGACGTCGGCTTGCAGGGCATCGTGCAGGGTGGCAAATGCTTGGCCGGTCGCAGGATTCACCGAGGTGAATGGCTCACCGCTGCCGTGTACCAAATGGCCATTCACACAACTGAAAATAAAGGCTTCGCTCATCGTTTTCTCATAGTTATAAAGCAGTCAATTCAGTGCGTCACCCGCACGCACGCATGCGTCTTGGCAAAGGCGAAAACATGGTCGCCAAACCCAGGGCAGGTCCGGCTATCCCGACAGTCTTACTGCGGTTTTGCTTCGCGCCTGGAGGGCCGCCTGCCACGTTGGCCGGAATCAGCGGCAGACAAGGTTCTTTCCGGCAGATTAACCACCTTGCGCAATTGCTCAAACGGCGCGCTGAGGTGGGGAATTGCCATGGCCTCGACAAAGAACTCCTGAAAACGGGGTTCTACCGCGGTCTCGATTTTCTCGACGCGCCGCACCAGTTGCTCGATTTCGCCGCGCGAACGCTGGTCCAGCAAGGCGATGCGCGCGCCAGTGCCCGCAGCATTTCCGGCAGACGACACGTTTTCCAGTTTGCAGTCCGGAATCATGCCCAGCACCATGGCGTATTTCACATCGATGTGGCTGCCAAAAGCGCCAGCCAGACGGATGCGGTCAACGTGGTCAATACCCAGGCGCTCCATCAGCAAGCGCACGCCCGCATACAGGGCGGCCTTGCCAAGCTGGATGGCGCGCACATCGTTTTGCATGATTTTGAGCGCCGGTTTGGTCGCTGTGGCCGGGTAGAGTTCGTAGGAAAACGTACGGCCATCTTCCTGGATGCGCGGGTTGCGCGCTGCCAGAGCGCCATCGATCGTACCGTCGTGGCGGATGATTCCGGCCAGGTACATCTCGGCGAGTACTTCAATAATTCCCGAGCCACAAACACCGGTAACTCCCGTCATGCCGGATTGCATCACCGCGTCCGCAAACCCTTCTTCGTTCGACCAAAGATCGCAGCCGATCACCTTGAAACGTGGCTCCAAAGTGACCGGGTCAACCCGCACCCGCTCAATCGCGCCCGGCGCTGCGCGCTGGCCGCAACTGATTTGGGCACCTTCAAATGCAGGGCCGGTGGGGCTGGAGCAGGCCAGCAGGCGTTGGTTATTGCCAAGCACGATCTCGGCGTTGGTCCCCACATCAACCAGCAATGTCATCTGGTCCGACAAGTCGGGTCGCTCGGCCAGCAACACGCCAGCCGTGTCCGCGCCAACATGTCCGGCAATGCAAGGCAGCACATAAATGCGCGCATTGCGGTGAATGGCAAAGTCAATTTCGATGGCCCACAGCGTGATGGCGCGATCGGTTGCCAGCGCAAACGGCGCCCCACCCAGCTCGGTCGGATCAATCCCCAGCAGCAGGTGGTGCATGATGGGATTGCCAACAAACGTGGCTTCCAGAATATCTTGCGGCGTGATGCCGGCCTGAGACGCCACTTCGGCTGCCAGCGTGTTGAGTGCCTCGCGCACGGCGGCGGTCATTTCTTTCTCGCCGCCCGGATTCATCATCACGTAGGAGACGCGACTCATCAGGTCTTCGCCGAAACGGATCTGCGGGTTCATCAATCCCGCCGAAGCTACGACCTCCCCCGAGGCCAGATGGCACAGGTGCGCTGCAATCGTGGTGGAGCCAATGTCCACTGCCAGCCCGTAGGCGTGTTCGCGAAAGCCGGGCCATACCGCTACGATCTGCTTGCCAGCGTGGACGGCGACGGTGACTTTCCAGTCGCCAGCGCGCAGGGCTTTTTGCAACTGTTGCAGGACGATCACGTCGCAGGCCAGATCGGTCAGACGCCACTCGAACTCGAGCGCGTCTTCGAGGCGGCGCAAGTCACCGCTGGGGTCGTGCATGTCGGGTTGTTGCACTTCGACGTAGTGAAGGCGGATCAGCGGATCGAGGTGCACATCGTGCGCCTCGGCCTCTTTGCGAACCACTTGTTTGTGCACCTGACTATCAGGCGGTACATCAATCACGACGTCGCCCTGCACCTTGGCCGCGCACGACAAACGCCGTCCCTCGGCGAGTGCCTGCGTCGCGCAATAGTCGATCTCAACCTGACCTACTGCGGACAAGTTTTCCTCTTTGGAGACCAGCCCGTGTTTGGAAAACTCTCCCTCGGACACCAGTACCTGACAGCGGCCGCAAATGCCGCGTCCGCCGCACACTGAATCAATGTCCACGCCCAGCGAGCGAGCGGCTTGCAGCACCGGGGTGCCGACCGGGAAGCGGCCTCGCCGCCCGGACGGGGTAAATACGACCAAAGGGTCTTTCTTGCTCACGCACGCACTCCTGACAGATGGCAATGTTTTTCCACGGGATTATTCGCGGCGGCGGCGGCTGCCACCCTCGCGGCGACCGCGGCCCATTTCACCATCGGCGCCCATTGCCGGAGCCTCGCGAAACTTGCGGATCCAGCGCATGCAGTCCGGGTCATGGCCCATCATCACGTCGGCCGACATGATGGCCTTGACCACTTCGGCGTGCAAAGGGTTGGTGATGGCCGATGTCATGCCGGATGCGATCGCCATGGTCAGAAAGCCCGCGTTGATGCCGTTGCGCTCAGGCAGGCCGAAGCTCACATTCGATGCGCCGCAGGTGGTGTTGACCTTGAGTTCGGTGCGCAGGCGGTGTACCAGGCGCATGACCTGCACGCCCGCCTGATTGATGGCGCCAATCGGCATGACCAGCGGATCGACCACGATGTCGCACGCTGGAATGCCGTAATCGGATGCGCGCTCGACAATTTTTTTGGCCACGGCGAAGCGCACATCGGGGTCTTGCGAGATACCGGTTTCGTCATTGGAGATGGCCACCACTGCCGCGCCATATTTCTTGACCAGTGGCAACACGGTTTCCAGGCGGTCTTCCTCGCCAGTGACAGAGTTGACCAGCGCTTTTCCCTTGTAAACAGCCAGACCGGCTTCGAGCGCAGCCACGATCGAGGAATCAATGCTTAGGGGCACATCGGTGACGTCCTGCACCAACTGGATCGCCTTGGCCAGCATGCCTGGCTCGTCGGCGAGCGGAATGCCGGCATTAACGTCGAGCATATGGGCACCCGCTTCGACTTGGGCCAGCGCATCGGCGATCACGCGGCTGTAGTCGCCGGCCATCATTTCGGCGGCCATGATTTTGCGGCCGGTGGGGTTGATGCGTTCGCCGATGATGACAAACGGGCGGTCAAAGCCAATCACAACTTCTTTGGTGGCGGAGCTGATAACGGTATCGGTCACAAGGTTTCCTTTGAATGTTCAGGCGAGGGAGCGAGGGTATCGCGTCCGGGGTACCACGGAGTGCGGCCCTGGAGTACCCCCGATTTTTGAATAATTTCAGCGACAGTTTCTTCTTGGCGATAGGCCATTACATGAACGCCCGAGACGCCCTTGATGGTCTGGATTTCCTGAATCAGGTCAATGCAGATCTGGCGCCCTTCCTGCGCCGGTTTTTCAGCCCCGGCCATGCGCTTCACAACGGCGTCAGGAATATGAATGCCAGGCACGTTGGTGCGCATCCATTCGGCAGCCTTGGCGGTGCGCAGGGGGCCGACCCCGATAAGGAAGAAAACTTTGCCCAAAAGACCGAGGTCCTCGACTTGTTGCATGAAGGTTTTGAGCCGCGCAACGTCATAACAGTACTGGGTCTGGATGAATTGCGCGCCCGCCTCGACTTTCTTCGCAATGCGATCGGCGCGCCAGTCCAGCGGCGGCACAAAGGGGTTGGCGGCGGCTCCGAAAAACACACGCGGCGCAAACGTTACCTTGCGGCCGCTCTGGAACTTGTGTTCATCGCGCAGCGTGCGCCCGATGTTGAGTAGCGACATGCAATCGAGATCGAACACCGGTTTGGCCTGCGGATGGTCGCCGGACTGCACACCGTCCCCGCTCAGGCACAGCATATTGGCAACGCCCATGGCGGCGCCACCTAGGATGTCTCCCTGAATGGCAATGCGATTCTTGTCGCGGCAGGAAATTTGCATGACCGGCGCGTAGCCGATGCGTGTCAGCAGGGCGCACACGGCCAAGCTGGACATATGGCAGTTGGCGCCGCTGCCGTCGGTGGCGTTAATCGCGTCCACGTAGCCGTCAAAAATGCGGGCGCGTTTGTAAACGTCCTCTGGATCTGCAGAATCAGGGGGGTCTAGTTCGGTGGTCACGGCAAAGGCGCCGGCGCGCAATACGCGCTCAAGCCTTCCGGGCGAGGTGTGGCCCGGAAGGATGGGCAGGGGATAGCCCGGGACCGGTTCGTCGTCGAATTTCATGGCTTTACCGCATTTTTCTCGCGCGCCACCTTGAGCCACGAAGATTTGCCTTCGAGCCGGCGGTCAATCGCAATCTGGACCACACGGATGGCTTTTTTCCCTTCTTTCATGCGCTCGCTGCCGGCAAATCCTTCGACCCAGACGCAGCGCATCTCCGGCTTGACTTCGCAGTGTCCATTGGCACGCACGCCGCCACAGGGTCCATTGCGAATATTTTTCGGGCAGTTCATGGAGCACGACATTCCGGTCGAACTCAGCGCGCATTGCCCACACATCTTGCAGTCGAATAAAAACCCTTTGACCACTTTTTCGATCGCTGCAACCGGCCGTTCCAGCCGCGCATAGCCGATCGCATTCCACAGCGGATGCAGCGCGACAAACACGCGTTCGAACCCGGCGTAGAAAATTTCCAGTCCCCGGGCATGGCGAACTGACCATCGGCGCACGGCGTACATCAAACTGTCCCCCCGGAATCTGGCGGCGGTGCTGTATCGGTTTGCGATGCATCTGCGCTGACCAAAGTGTCTGCCGGCGATTTGAGGGTCTCATCCACACCGTGGGCGCGTATCAATCGCAGCAAGTCTGCATCTGAGTAGCGCGCTTCAATTGCAGCGGCTTCGGCGTCCGCTTCGCGTTGCATGTCGTCGCTGCAAGCCCTGGGTTCGCTGCGTTTCCAGTCCGCCAGATAGTCTGCGGAGCTGGCTTTGCCGGCCCGCATTGCAGCGCGATCAACTGCTTCCTGAAAACGGTGGGAGAGCTGTACCTTGCCAGTTTCGCGGCCACGTTTGACGACGACCTGTGCTGGAATATCACGCCATGAAATAACGATTAGTTTTGCCATGTAATGGTGCTCGTGGTGGTGGACGCGTTGAAACGCTCCAGACTGCTTGCCAATTCGCCGTAGCCGGTGACGTGGTATTCAAACTTGAGGCCCAGGCGTTGGGCTGCGGTTTGGCCGGCAGCTATTTTTTCCGGGGTGACGATTTGCGCAAGATAAGTTAGCTTGGTGTAGTTGCCAAAGTAGATGGGCAACAGCTCCGGATGCTTGTCGATGCCCATGCCGCGAATGATCAGGCGGTCGAAATGCTTGAGCAAAAAGTCGGTCAGATAGAACGTGCCGAGTTCCTGTTCGGCCAGTTCTTCGAAAACATGGGTGCCGGCAAAAAATTCATAGCAATGGGCGCCGGGAATGCGTTCGACCCCTTCTGCTGCCAAGACCTGGTCCAGTAAACCCCCGGTGCCGCAGTCTGCATAGGCGACAAATATGGACGCGAACTTTCCACGTGCGGCCTGAATTTTTTCACGCACCAGATCCGGAATTTTGTCCGGTCGATTGTGAAGGTCCGCCGGCAGGCATTGCACCACCAGATGCGGCCACTGGTTAAGCGTGCGCAGCGCGATGATCTCGCGCGCCAGTGCGCCACAGGCGATAACAAGCGTTGCAGGTATGGCGCCCATGGCAAAGGAGTAACAAAGGGCCTGTCAGGGTAGCCCTGTTGCCTTACGCAGCCGCTGCAGCGCGCCGGGCCGCAATCAGGGTTTTGGCGGTTTCAACGGCGATACCCGCATCCCGGCAATAGGCGTCTGCCCCCACGGCTTTGCCGAATTCTTCGTTCAGCGGGGCTCCCCCGACCAGCACGATAAAGTCGTCGCGCAAACCTTTTTCCTTCAGCGTGTCGATCACCACTTTCATGTAAGGCATGGTGGTGGTCAGCAGTGCGGAAAGGCCCAAAATGTCCGGTTTGTGCTCTTCCAGTGCGGCGAGGTATTTTTCCACCGGATTATTGATGCCCAGGTCAATCACTTCAAAACCGGCGCCTTCCATCATCATGCCTACCAGGTTTTTGCCGATGTCGTGGATATCGCCCTTTACGGTGCCAATCACCATTTTTCCAATGGGCTCCACGCCGGTCTCGGCCAACAGTGGGCGCAGAATTTCCATCCCGCCCTTCATGGCGTTGGCAGCAAGCAGCACTTCCGGCACGAACAAGATGCCGTCCCTGAAGTCAACGCCCACGATGCGCATGCCTTCGACCAGTGCGTCGTCGAGAACGCGAGCCGCGGTCCAGCCCCGGCCCAGCAGGATTTGTGTCGCCTCAACCACCTCATCACGCAGGCCGTTGTAGAGATCGTCATGCACCTGCTCCGTGAGTTCCTCATCGTTGAGGGTGTTGAGATCCAGGTCATCAAAATCATCTGCCACAGTAAACTCCTGCAAAAATAAATGGCCCGGGCGGAAGCTGTTTCCACGCCAAGCACTGAAGAAAATGGTACGAGTCCACACCACCCGTAGCTGACAAAATAGCGACTACGAATTGTTGTGTAACGACCGGCTGCGCCTGGTAAATCCCGCGTTGGTCGCGCCGGTCGAAAACACCGTCGCTAAAAGATAATTCTTCTCGAATTCACTTCTTAAACTCAACGCGTCGTGGGGTAACTTTATCACCCCGCGAACAACCGTATTTTGGTCCAACTTTCGACGTACTTACCTGGAGTTATTGCAATGAGCGTTCCCCTTGAAGGCAAACCGCACTACATTTTGAAGGCCAGTTGTGCCAGCCGCATGGGGACAGTTGCTGCCGTGTCGGGGTTTTTGGCCTCACGCAAGTGTTACATCACTGACATGCAGCAGTTCGACGACATACTGACAGGCAGATTTTTCACCCGCGTGTCGTTCTATGCCGAACCCGGCGCCACTCCGCCGCTGGAGGATTTGCGCGAACAGTTTCTCGAAGTGGCAACGCGTGAGGCCATGGAGTGGACGATTTTTGATGGCGGGCGCAAGCCCCGCGTGCTGATCATGGTGTCCAAATTCGACCATTGCCTGGTGGACCTGCTGTATCGCCACCGGCGTGGTGAGCTGAGTATGGACATCACTGCAGTTGTCTCCAACCACCCGGACTTGCGCCAGCTGGTGGAGTCCCATGGTTTGCGTTATGTGCACCTGCCGGTCAGCGCTGATACCAAGCTGCAGCAAGAAGACAAACTGATGGACCTGGTCGGCGAGACGGGTAGCGAGCTGGTGGTTCTGGCGCGCTACATGCAGGTGCTGTCTGATGGACTGTGCCGCCGGCTGCGCGGGCAGGCGATCAATATTCACCACTCATTTTTGCCTGGCTTCAAGGGCGCGAAGCCGTACCACCAGGCGCATGAGCGCGGTGTCAAACTCACCGGCGCGACGGCCCATTACGTCACGGCTGATCTCGACGAGGGTCCCATCATTGAGCAGGTAGTGCAGCGCGTGGACCACACCTATACACCCGATAAGCTGGCCGCCGCCGGGCGGGATTCGGAATGTGCGGCCTTGGCGACTGCCGTGCGGCTGCACATCGAGCACCGCGTGTTTTTGAACGGCTCGAAAACTGTGATCTTCAAGTAGCAGTCGGCGCTGCCTGCTCCAGCACGATGCGGCGGCTGTTGCGACGTTCAGCGCTTGGCGTGTGGCCAAACAAATCGCGGTAGCACTTGGAAAAATGTGGCGGCGACTGAAAGCCGCAAGCCACCGCGACTTCCATGATCGACAGCGAGGTCTGCAGCAGCAAGCCGCGGGCTCGGCGCAGGCGCATGTCCAGGTAGTATTTGGTTGGCACTTCACCGACGTAGCGCTTGAACAGCCGCTCGATTTGTCGCCGCGATACCCCCACCAATTTGGCGATTTCATCCAGAGATAGTGGCTCTTCGAGGTTGGCTTCCATCAGTGCGGCAGCCTCGATGAGGTTTTCGTGGAACAATCCGACCCGCGCCAGCAAGGGCACGTGCTGATGGTCCTGGTCATTGCGGATGCGGTCCAGAATGAACTGGTCAGAAATCATCGGCGCGATGTCCCGGCCCAGGTGGTCCTTGATGATGTTGAGCATCAAATCCAGCGGCGCTATACCGCCGGAGCAGGTGTAACGGTCACGGTCAATGGCGTAGAGCTGCTTGGAAAATTGCACGGCGGGAAACTGCTCTTCCAGTGCTGACATGTTTTCCCAGTGCACTACCGCCTTGTGCTTGTCCAGCAAGCCGGCCTTGGCCAGCGCATAGCCTCCGGTACACAGGGAGCCCAGTGGCACCAGCCGTTGGGCCAGTCGTCGCAAAGCGGCCATCAACTCGGGCGTCGTTGCCTTTTCAATATCGACACCGCCACACACAAAAACAATGTTGGCCGGGCCGATGTGGTCCAGCGCAACCGTCGGCGTCATCGACAGGCCGTTGCTCGCGCTGGCAGGCCTGCCATCCAGGCTGGCGAGCGACCATTCGTAAACCTCCTGCCCAGCCACCCGATTGGCCATACGCAGTGCTTCTACCGCGCTGGAGAGGGCAATCAGTGAGTAGTTGTGGAGCGTCAGAAAAACGAAGCGGTGCTTGGGTAGTGTGCCGTCGCGTCGCACCGCAGGCGAGTCATTGCGCTGGTAGGTTCGCACGTGTTTTACGGGTTGATGGAGCATCCTGAATGGTCAGGCGCTGCGCAGCAGTCTGGCCGCGTCTCGGGCGAAATAAGTCAATACGCCGTCGGCGCCGGCGCGCTTGAACGCCAACAGACTTTCCATCATGACCGCGTCATGGTCGAGCCACCCGTTGATGGCCGCCGCCTTGAGCATGGCGTATTCGCCCGACACCTGGTAGGCGAAGGTGGGCACGGCAAAAGTATCCTTGACGCGGCGCACGACATCGAGATATGGCATGCCGGGTTTGACCATCACCATATCGGCACCTTCGGCAATGTCCATCGCTACTTCGCGCAGGGCCTCGTCGGAGTTGCCCGGGTCCATCTGGTACACCTTTTTGTCGCTTTTACCGAGATTGGCGGCCGAGCCTACGGCGTCCCGAAACGGGCCATAGAACGCGCTGGCGTACTTGGCGCTGTAGGCCATGATTCGCGTATGCACAAGCTTTTCGGCTTCCAGAGCCTGGCGGATCGCGCCAATGCGCCCGTCCATCATGTCGCTGGGAGCTACGATGTCCACACCCGCGCGGGCTTGGGTCAGCGCCTGCTGCACCAGTATTTCGACCGTTTCGTCGTTGAGGATATAGCCTTGGGTTTCCTGCCGGAGGTCCGGCAACCCGTCCTGCCCGTGGCTGGTGAATGGATCGAGTGCAACATCGGTCATGACGCCGAGTTGCGGGAACTCTTTTTTCAGCGCTCGTACCACGCGCGGAATCAGTCCGTCGGGGTTGAGCGCCTCGCGGCCATCATAGGTTTTGAGTGACTGGTCGATCACCGGAAACAGTGCCATCACGGGAATTTGCAGTTCTGCGCATTCCTGTGCCACCGGTAAAAGCAGGTCCAGGCTTAGACGCTCAACACCGGGCATGGAAGCAATGGGAACCCTTTGCTTCTCGCCATCGACAACGAAGACAGGGTAGATCAGGTCATGCGCACTGAGTGCGTTCTCACGTACCAGGTTGCGTGTGAAGGCATCGCGGCGCAAGCGGCGTGGCCGGCCGTTGGGAAAGGAGGCGAAAGGCGTCATGGCCGATATTGTAAATATCCCATGAATTTAATACGCCAATCGAGGTGCACTATTGCCCGGCGAATAAAAATTTGATAAATTCCGTGATGAGTAGCTTGCTACTTCCCGCTTTTCCTCCCTGAGCGGGGCCTTGATGTGTGACAGCAAATAGGCTTACCAACCCCGGCCCATTGGCTGGGGTTTTTTTTGCTTTGCGGGGTGCAGGTAGTCAGGAACATATGCTTTGGATCAAATCGTTTCACATTGTTTTCGTGGCCAGCTGGTTCGCAGGTTTGTTTTATTTGCCGCGTATTTACGTGAACCTTGCCATGGTGGGTCAGGACTCAGTCGCGGAGCGCGCACGATTGCTTTTGATGGCCAAAAAGCTGTTGCGCTTTACCACCATTTTGGCGGCGCCGGCGATGGTTTTAGGGCTGGTTTTGTGGCTGGGGTACGGAGTCGGCTACGGCCCCGGCAATGCCTGGATGCATGCCAAGCTCGGCATGGTGCTTCTGGTCATCGCGTACCACGGCTATTGCGCCGTTTTGCTGCGGCGTTTTGAGGCCGGCGTGGTTCACGATGGGCACGTCTGGTTTCGTTGGTTCAACGAAATTCCGGTCTTGCTGTTAGTGGCCATCGTCATTTTGGTGGTGGTTAAACCCTTTTGATGTTGGCGAATTGGCATGGCGGATGTGACGTTGGCCTGCAAACGTCCGGCAGAGTGCCGCAACCCAGAAAATTAGAATCTGTGCATGAAATC
>CAIOLZ010000082.1 GCA_903859265.1 uncultured beta proteobacterium | reverse complement strand
TTGCGCACCTTCTATCCAACCCTCGATTTAAGTTGCAAACGCACGACGTGACGCAGCCACTGGCGGGCCAGGTTGAAGCGGTTGACGAGATTTACAATTTGGCCTGCCCAGCCTCACCTGTGCATTACCAGAGGGACCCGGTGCAGACTACCAAAACATGTGTGCAAGGTGCCATCAATGTGCTGGACCTTGCAAAGCAAGTTCAGGCCAAGATTCTCCAAGCCTCCACCAGCGAGGTCTACGGAGATCCGACGAATCATCCGCAAGTCGAATCCTATTGGGGTAACGTCAACCCGATTGGTATTAGATCTTGCTACGACGAAGGGAAACGTTGCGCCGAAACGCTATTTTTCGATTACCACCGACAATATGGTCTAAAAATAAAGGTAGCCCGAATTTTCAATACCTATGGCCCCCGTATGTTATGCAACGACGGCCGTGTGGTTTCCAACTTTATTGTTCAGGTTCTTCGCAACGAGCCAATTAGCCTGTACGGAGACGGCTCCCAGACGCGGGCTTTTTGTTATGTTCAGGATATGGTAGAGGCACTGGTTAGCCTCATGGAAAGCAGCGACGATTTTTGTGGCCCGGTCAATTTGGGGAACCCTGAAGAGATAACAATTGGGAAATTGGCACATGAAGTAATTGACTTGTGCGGTTGTGGTGGAAAAATTATTTATCACCCCCTGCCTGCCGACGATCCCGTCCGACGCTGTCCCAATATCGATCTTGCAAAAGAAAAGCTGGGATGGGAACCCAAATTTGGCCGTCATGAAGGCCTGACCGAAACTGTTGCGTATTTCAAGCGCCTTTTAACAGCAGCCCATACTGCGCAAGACACTCCGGATACATAAAATGCCCTTGTTTTCCCACATCACAACCTGCAAGGGGCGTTTGTCGCATCTTCAGCAAACACTTCCCCGAGTGGCGGCCCAACCCAATGTTGAATGCATTGTCGTGGACTACGGTTGTCCCGAAAAAAGCGGCGACTGGGTTGCCGCAAATTTTCCGGACGTGAAAGTGGTGCGCGTAGGGCCCACGCATACATTCAACGCGTCCCGTGCCAGAAATGCAGGTGCTTCAGTTGCCACATCTCAGTGGCTCGGATTTTTTGATGCAGATATTCTTCTGGATCCGGATTTCGCAGCCAATGTACTGCCTGAACTTAAGCCCGGAAATTTCTATCGCGCCAATCCCCTGACTTATCAGACATGGGGATCCATCATTTGTCACCGGGATGATTTTTTTCGCGTCGGTGGCTACGACGAAAGCTATACCGGCTGGGGCGGGGAAGACGATGATTTCGTAACATTTCTGTCGCTTCACGGCGTCCGGATGATCGGTTTCCCAGCCAGTTTGTTAAGCGAGATTGAGCATTCCGACGAATTACGCACGCAGTTTTGCGAAATTCAGGACCGATGGCTGCAATCCCGAATTAATCGTGTTTATTTGGAAGCAAAATCTGACCTTTTCAGTATTCGGAAAATCAATTTGACCCAAGAGGAGTCCGCCACACTCTACGCGTCAATTCACAACACGCTGTCCCAGGAAGATGATCCCGAAAAAAAAGGGAAAACTATTCAGGTCAATATTCCACCTATTCTCATTGGATCACCTCCTCGTGATGGCATTTGTCAGGTATCAGAAATCCATAAAGCCATCGTTTATTCAATTCAGGTTGCCGGGAATTTCAAAAATCCGGGAATTCCGCTATTGGAGATTGAAACCATTTTGTCGAAATGACTCCAGCAAATAAAATCGCATTATTGCAATGAATATGCACTGCGGCTTTGGAAAGTTGGAGCGGACTTCAAGGCCAAATGGGCGGTCTTGGCAACCTTATTGGAACCATCTGACTCACCTTGCCGGATCGCCGTCGTTATTCCATTAATATCTTTTACGATAAGTCTTTGAATTTCCTGAGCGATCTCATTGATATTTCTGGAGTTAATACCCAACTGTGGCGGCGCATTTTGCAGGCGCATGAAGGCCAGCCCCAGATTTTGGTTCAAAATATACTTCACAAAATTGTCTGTCGGCTCGAGTAATGACGTTTCTTCCAGCGTGGGGTCAGCCCAAAGCGCTGCAACATAGTCATAGCCCCGTCGAAATCTTTCCTTCTCTATGTCGGGCAATTCATGCAATACCAGCGCTTCCGGGTTAAACCTGATGGGTGTCCCAGCGCGCTCATACAGTTGCGCATGCTTGTAGCAGTAGGACCGCAGTATTCCTTCATCCGGAATCGGAATATCAAGCATTGACTGTCGCCTGAACGCTATATTGTTCGACACGTAGCAGCCTAGGGGCATTCCGGGCGCAATAAACAAAAAACCAAAATCAAGCACGGACATGGCCTTGCCCGTGGTCGAGTCATCGTCATACAGAGTGAGTCCGCTCACCGCGGGAATACGGGGATCAGCCAGCGGGGATAGGATTTGCGACAGCCAGTCTTTACGTGACGGGCTGCAGTCACCATCCAGAAAAACCACAAACTCGGTATCTACGGCCCTGCAAATCGCGTTTTTTTGACCGTCATAGCTCTGACCGGGAACATGAATGGAATGGATATGGGGGTAGTGACGCGACAGTATGGGCGCGCAAATGTTCTCCTTGCTAGGATCCATTACAACGGCACGAACATCAGGGTTGTCTTGGGCAATCTGGTCGATGGCAGCTACAGCGCCCAGGAATGAATCTTCGGACTGCCCTTCTGCGAGGTTATAGGCCTCAGTAACCAGTGTGATTGACGGTCGAACTGTTGTTTGCATTCGGTAGTCCTTGCTTGCCCAATGTTTCCCGGACCATTTCTTTCCCGCCCATGGCCTCAAATGGCAACATTGAATTTTGCAACCGTATGGCATTGGTCTTCAAGGCAGGCTGGGTTAGCATCACTTGAATGGCATTGGAGAACGCAGTCTGGTCCTGAAAGACCATCGCAGCGCATCCCTGTTGAACCAATTTGAGTGATTGAAACAGTTGTTCCTGATGCCTAGGGATCAATAACTGCGGCACACCCGCTGCGCAAACGGTGGCCACCGTACTGTGGTTGCCGTGGCTGATAACCCAGTCGGCCTCCTGCACCACGCGGCGCATGTCGAGAATCTCGGTGGTGATCTGCACCCTGGTACCCGCGCAGGCCTGCACCACGGCGGGTGGTGCGTTGCGCACCACCAAAAGGGCACGCACCGGGGTTGCCAGAAGGTCTTTGACCAACTGCTCCAGCGCTGGAAACATTTGGAGATAGCCAAATACCCGGGGGCCTTCCCCTGCAGGCCACACGGGGACACGGTCCACATGTATCGATTCAATGCCCAAATACCGCTGCCCTAGTCTGGGACCAAAAGCGTCAATCTCCGGCCATGTCATCAAAAAGGTGTGCTCCGCCTGCCCATACAAGTCGTGCACATTGCTCAGAGGCGAGTCACCTACTCTCGCTAGGATGCGGTTGAGTTTCCAGAGTAGTGCTGCGTCGTCATTCAATAACGCAGTACGAACTTCGGGCGTTCGGGGCGTGGTGGGAAAAGGCGCAAATGGCTCTTCTGGATTGCGTGAGATTGGGGGCACGGTAAATCCCCAACCGACCAGAATCTTTGCAAACGGGCAGGACTTGGCAGCCAGCAGTGCGATGGGGCTGTGCTCAAACAACACGGCATGGGGATTCACCATTCCAAACAAGGTCTTCCACGCCCGCAACAGCACCTCCAACGCATCGTCCGCCGGAAAAACCTGCTTCGAAAGCAGATGCGTGTAACTCAGAAATTGGGTGGGGTCCGCGGCCAGGGCGGCGTTTTCAGAACGCTGCACTGGCGCCTGCAAATACGCGATGGGCATGTCGCCCAGAACCGACTTGACGTCTTGCAACTCACGCGCCGCGAGGAAAACCTCATGGCCCATTTCCAGAGCGACTGAAATGGGCATTTTCAACAGGCTCAGGTGCCCCAGATTGCTGCCCTGCTCCCAAATGAATAGAAGACGGGCCATCGCTTCTATGCGTCTTAGACCAGCACCCGCTCAATGCCACCGGCATTGGCAATTTGCACATACTCGGGCAACCAGTCCTTGCCCAGAATGCGGTTGGCCATTTCCACCACGATGTAGTCGGCCTCGAGCAATCCATTGTTCAAATCGTTCCCGTAGCGCGACAGGCCTTGCAGGCAACTGGGGCAGCTGGTGAGAATTTTGATGTTGCCGGTAGTAGGCTGCAAGGCGCGCAGTTCCGCCTCGCCACTGCGCAATTCTTCTTCCTTGCGGAAACGGATTTGGGTAGAAATGTCGGGCCGCGTGACACCGAGCGTGCCGGACTCGCCGCAGCAGCGATCGCTCTTGAGGACGGCGGTACCGACCAGCGACTTGACCGTCTTCATCGGGTCCTGCAATTTCATGGGCGTGTGGCAAGGGTCGTGGTACAGATAACCGGCGCCCTGAAAGCCTGCGCCCTCGCCCTCTGGAATGAGGGTAATGCCTTTTTCGAGCAGGTATTCGTGGATATCGATGATGCGGCAGCCGGGGAAAATCTTGTCGAATTCATAGCCCTGCAACTGGTCGTAACAGGTGCCGCAACTCACCACCACGGTTTTGATATCGAGGTAATTGAGCGTGTTGGCAACACGGTGAAACAGCACGCGGTTGTCGGTGATGATTTTTTCCGCCTTGTCGGCCTGCCCGCTGCCGCGCTGCGGGTAACCGCAGCACAAATAACCAGGCGGCAACACGGTTTGCACACCGGCGTGCCAGAGCATGGCTTGCGTGGCCAATCCGACCTGGCTGAACAGTCGCTCGGAGCCGCAACCGGGGAAGTAAAACACCGCCTCGGTTTCGCTGCTGGTGGTTTTCGGATTGCGGATGATGGGCACGTACTCGGCGTCTTCAATGTCAAGCAAGGCGCGTGCAGTTTTCTTGGGTAAACCACCGGGCATCTTTTTGTTGATGAAGTGAATCACCTGCTCTTTGAGCGGCGCGGTGCCCACCGTGGCCGGCGGCTTGGCGGTTTGAGCCTTGGCCGCGAGGCGCAGCATCTGGTTGGCAAAACGCTGCACCTTGAATCCCACACCGACCATGGCGGCGCGTGCGAGTTTGATGGTTTCGGGGTTGGTGGCGTTGAGGAAAAACATGGCCGCTGCGTTGCCCGGACGGAAGCTTTTTTGCCCCATCTTGCGCAGCAAGTTGCGCATGTTCATGGTCACATCGCCAAAGTCGATTTTCACAGGGCAAGGCGACTCGCATTTGTGGCACACCGTGCAGTGGTCGGCCACGTCTTCAAACTCTTCCCAGTGTCGAATGCTGATGCCGCGGCGGGTCTGCTCTTCATATAAAAAAGCCTCGACCAAAAGTGATGTAGCAAGGATTTTGTTGCGCGGGCTGTAAAGCAAATTGGCGCGCGGCACGTGGGTGGCGCAGACCGGCTTGCACTTGCCGCAGCGCAGGCAGTCTTTGACCGAATCGGCAATCGCGCCAATGTCGCTCTGCTGCATGATGATGGACTCGTGGCCCATCAAGCCAAATGATGGCGTGTAGGCGTTGGTCAGGTCAGCGATTAAAGGGCTGCCCGGCGACGAAGCGGTGTCGCTCGGCTGGCGCAACAACTTGCCTTTGTTGAAACGCCCCTCAGGATCGATTCGGGCTTTGTAATCGGTAAAGGGTTGCAGCTCGGCGTCGCTCAAAAACTCCAGCTTGGTAATACCAATGCCGTGCTCGCCGGAGATCACGCCG
>CAIOLZ010000081.1 GCA_903859265.1 uncultured beta proteobacterium | reverse complement strand
CATGAAAATTGCTCGCTTGTGCCGGCCTGACTCCTGCCGCTACCATTCGCGCATCTTGGGTCGTCCCTTGCCGACAGACCTGTCCATCACCACTAATGAACCGGAGCACATCGCATGGCACACGCAGCTTTCAACTGGCAAGACCCTTTTTTGCTGGACGCACAACTTACCGATGATGAGCGCATGGTGCGTGATGCGGCCGCGGCCTACTGCCAGGATAAGTTGCTGCCAAGGGTGACCATGGCGTTTCGCGAGGGTACGACTGACCCGGCCATTTTTCGCGAAATGGGCGAACTCGGTTTGCTGGGCCCCACGATTCCTGAAGCTTATGGCGGGCCGGCGCTGAACTATGTCTGCTATGGCCTGATCGCACGCGAAGTCGAGCGCGTGGACAGCGGCTACCGCTCCATGATGAGCGTGCAGAGCAGCCTGGTGATGGTGCCGATTTTTGAATTTGGAACCGAAGCGCAGCGCCAGAAATATTTGCCCAGGCTCGCAACCGGCGAGTGGATTGGCTGTTTCGGCCTGACTGAGCCGGACCACGGGTCGGATCCGGCTTCGATGGCTACACGCGCGCAAAAGGTGGCGGGCGGTTACAAGCTCAGTGGCTCCAAAATGTGGATCAGCAACAGCCCGATTGCCGACGTTTTCGTGGTCTGGGCCAAAGAGGTGAGCGAAAGCGGCGCGGTCGGTCCGATTCGCGGCTTTGTTCTGGAAAAAGGCATGGCTGGTTTGAGTGCACCGGCCATTCACAGCAAGGTGGGACTGCGCGCCAGCATCACCGGTGAGATCGTGATGGACGGAGTGTTTTGCCCCGAAGAAAACGCCTTCCCCGAAGTGCAGGGCCTGAAGGGTCCATTCACCTGCCTCAATAGCGCGCGCTACGGCATTGCATGGGGCGCGCTGGGTGCCGCCGAGGACTGCTGGTTGCGTGCGCGTCAGTACACCCTGGACCGCAAACAGTTCGGGCGCCCTTTGGCCGCCAACCAGCTCATTCAAAAGAAACTTGCCGATATGCAAACCGAAATTGCACTGGGCTTGCAGGGCTGTCTGCGCCTGGGGCGTATGAAGGACGAGGGCACGGCGTCGGTAGAAATCACCTCTATCCTCAAGCGCAATTCCTGCGGCAAATCGCTCGATATCGCCCGCATGGCGCGTGACATGATGGGTGGCAACGGCATCAGCGACGAGTTTGGTGTGGCGCGTCATCTGGTCAATCTCGAAGTGGTCAACACCTACGAGGGTACGCACGACATCCACGCGCTCATTCTGGGCCGCGCGCAGACCGGTATCGCGGCATTTGCCAATTAAGATCCAGCTCTGATGACCCAAAACACTGCCACGCCTACCCCGTCCGCTGCCTCCGGTGCGCCCCATCAAGGCGCCCTGGCACACCTCAAAGTGCTGGACCTTTCGCGCGTGCTTGCAGGACCTTGGTGTACCCAGATGCTGGCTGATTTGGGCGCCGATGTGATCAAGGTCGAGCGACCCGGTGCGGGCGACGATACGCGCCACTGGGGGCCTCCGTTTCTCAAAGACAGCGCGGGGCAAGATACGGTGCACGCCAGTTATTTCACCGCCTGCAACCGCAACAAACGCTCCATCACCATTGATATGGCGCAGCCCGAGGGGCAGGCGCTGATTCGCAAAATGGCCTTGCAAAGCGATATCGTGGTGGAGAATTTCAAGGTTGGCGGGCTGGCCCACTATGGGCTTGATTACGCGAGCCTGAAGGCGCTCAATCCGCGCCTGATTTACTGTTCCATCACGGGTTTCGGACAGGACGGGCCGTATGCGGAGCGTGCCGGTTATGACCTCATGGTGCAAGCCATGAGCGGCATGATGAGCATCACCGGAAAACCTGATTCGGAGCCGATGCGTGTGGGCGTTGCATTGACCGATGTATTCACCGGCGTTTACGCCACGACCGCCATTCTGGCGGCACTCGAAGTGCGCAACCGCACCGGCCAAGGTCAGCAAATTGACATGGCCCTGCTCGACGTGGGCATGGCGATTCTGGCCAATCAGGCTGCCGGATTTTTGAACACCGGCAAGGTGCCCATGCGCCAGGGTAATACCCATCCGAGTCTGGTGCCCTACCAGGATTTCGAGACCGCTGACGGCGCCATGTTGCTGGCGGTCGGCAACGATGGTCAGTTCGCCCGGTTCTGTGAAGCTGCTGGGCAGCCGCAGTGGTCGGCCGATGCACGCTTTGCCTTGGGGGTGGATCGGGTTCGCAACCGCGATGTGCTGATTCCATTGATGCAAAGCGTGACCCGCACCCGTACTACCGCAGAGTGGATCACTGCGCTTGAGCACCGCGCTGTGCCGTGCGGACCCATCAACACCGTGGGTCAGGCGTTTGATGACGCACAGGTGCGTGCGCGTGGCCTTGCAGTGAGCCAGGACACATCTGAAGTGGCGCGTGCACAGACATCGGTGCAGTCGATTGCAACAGTGGCCAGCCCGCTGCGACTCATGGCAACGCCACCGGTGCTGCGCAATGCGCCGCCTGCGCTGGGCGAGCACACCGACGAAGTGTTGACCGAACTTGGTCTGAGTGCGCAGGAGATTTCGGCGCTGCACGGCAAGGCAGTCGTTTGAAGCCCCTTGCGGTGCGGACCTTGCCTGCTGGATTGCCGTTACGCCACTTCATGCTGGCGCTCGCGGTGGTCGCTGTATGGGGCAGTAACTTTGTGGTGATCAAACTCGCTCTGGGCCATTTGTCACCGATGCTGTTTGCCGCTTTGCGCTTCACCTTTGCGTTGGTTCCGGCGATGTTTTTTTTGCCCTTCCCCAAAGTCGGCTGGAAAAATCTGGCCTGCTACGGCGTGTTGATCGGTGTCGGGCAATTCGGCATGCTGTACCTGGCCATCGACGGGCATATCGCGCCCGGCATTGCGTCGCTGGTGGTGCAGACGCAGGTGTTTTTTACCATTGGCTTGTCGATGCGCATGAATGGTGAGCGGGTGCAGGTTTTTCAGTGGGGTGCACTGGCGCTGGCAACGGCGGGCATCGCCATCATTGGGCTGCACACCGATGGCACCACCACTTTTCTGGGGCTGGCACTGGTGCTTTTCGCGGCCTTGTCTTGGGCTGGCGGCAACGTTGCATCCAAAGTTGGCGCGCCCTCCAGCATGCTGGCTTATGTGGTGTGGGCCAGTGTGTTTGCAGTACCGCCCTTGTTTGTCCTTGCGATCCTGATGGGAGGCGTCGGGACCACGCTGCAACAACTGCGCGACGCCGACGCCGTGACCTGGGCCGCTGTGGCCTGGCAGTCCTGGGGCAACACGCTGTTTGGCTATGCGGCCTGGGGCTGGCTGCTGGCGCGCTACCCGGCGGCCACCATCACGCCAATGGCCTTGTTGGTGCCGGTGTTCGGCATGAGCGCATCGGCATGGTGGTTGGGCGAAACCTTGCCGCCCTGGAAGCTGCTGGCGGCTGCATTGGTAATGGGCGGCCTGGCGGTCAATTTGCTCTGGCCCAAATTGCGCCATCGGTTTTAGCCACCGCGGTTATTTGCCTTTTTCGTTGCCGTATGTCCTGGCCAGATAGTCCACGATGTCAGGAATATCGGAATCATCGAGGGGCGCTTTGAATACTGCTTTCATGCGCTTGACCATGGCCTCCCAATAGGGACGCGCGGCGTTGGGCGGCTGGTACAGCATGTACTCGGCCGAATGGCAGGCGACGCAATTGGTTTGCGCCTTGGCATAGCCGGGCAGCGGACTCGCCGTGAGTTGCACACCATCGGGTGGAAGCGCAATGGTCTTTGTAACGGCTCTGGCATTGCCACTGGCTATCAGGGCTGCGGCGAAGGCGCTGGCTGCCATCGCGGTGGTTAATGGGTTGCGCATGGCGGGTCCTTTCAGACAGCAATAACTTTGACGGACTCGACCACGTTGCGCATGTATCCCGCCGGTTGCCAGGTGGCCTCCATCGGCTGGCTTTGGCCGGACCGGTTCCAGGCGCGCACCCGCAGGTCATAGGCGCCTTTGCCCGGGGTGAACGGAAATGTGAATTCCCGAAACGAATACCTTCCTTGGTCTGCCCCCAGCGCCGCGCTTCTCCAGCTGCTTCCGCCGTCGGTGGTGTAGGCCACTTCACGCACGCCCTGACCGCCGTCGAATGCAATGCCGCGCACCACAAGTTGCTGCCCCGCGCGCACCTGGGCACCATCCTGCAAGGACGTAATGAAAGACCGCACATTGAAGCGTCCGATAGGGCGCGTCGCAGCCGGCGCGGTACCGGGGTCAACGCAGGCGCAGTCGTTGTCGGGAACACGGTAAGCCGGCTTCATCCAGAACTCTTCAAAGGTCTTGTCGATCACCGAGATATCGGACAGATGCTTGACCCAATAAGTCCCGTAATACCCCGGCACGATGAGCTTGACCGGGAAGCCGTTGAGCATCGGAATATCGGCACCGTTCATCTGGTAGGCCAGCATGACTTCACCGTCCATTGCGTGGTTGATGTCAATGGCTTTGACAAAGTCACCGCCTCCCATCAAAGCCATGTCCAGGCCTTTGAAGGTCACCTGGCGGGCCGTATCCTTGGGTTGCGCGCGCGCCAGCACGTCCTTGAGTGCAACACCAACCCAGCGCGCATTGCCCATCAACCCGTTGCCGGCCTGGCCTCCTGTCACGCGGGGGTTGAACAGGCCACGCCCATTGCCAGAGCACTGGTTGACGGCCACATATTCCAGTGGCTTGAACTGGCTGCGCAGCTCTTGCAGTGATAACGCGAAGGGTGCCCCGACGGCGTTGCCACCAATCTTTATCCGGTGCTGGTCCCCGTCAATGGAGTTGGGCAAGCCCGCGTTGTGGTAACGCACAAAAAATGCGTCGTTGGGCGTGAGGATGCCGTCATTGAAAACTTCAAACGGAGTTTCCAGCTGGGGCGGACGCGAAGTCAGAACGATCAATGGCCGCTTTTCGGGGTAGGCCAAGAGGTTGCGTCTGCCGTTGGCAAAAGGCTGCTCCATGGTGTCGGCGGCATAGCCCAAACCGCGGTATCCGGCGGCGACCATACCGCTTGCTCCCAACAAAATTTTGCGACGTAACGTGCTACTTGATTCCGGCATGGCTTGTCCCCTTTCCTGGTTGAATTTGCATTGCCCTAGTAAGGCTTGAAGTTGCCTGCATTGCCTCGCGTTGGCAAAGCCGTCAATTTCTGGGGCGCGGCGCGGCGCTGTGGCCCGGCAGGAAGCGCCCGCGTCAGAACAGGCGCTGATTCATTTCCGGTTTTGAAAAATGCAACGCTGTGTTGCAGTTGCTCAGCCTGGCTGGAGAGTTCTTCACTGGTGGCAGCCAGCTGTTCTGATGCCGCGGCGTTTTGCTGGGTGGCCTTGGAGAGTTGTCCCATGGCACCACCGATTTGCACGGTCGATTCACTTTGCTCGGCGCTCGAAGCTGCAATTTCCTGCACCAGTTCACTGGTTTTCTGGATGCTGGGAACGATATCGTTGAGCAGTTTCCCGGCACGCTCTGCCGTGGTCACACTGTTGCCGGCGAGTTCGCCGATTTCTTTGGCCGCTTCCTGGCTGCGCTCAGCGAGTTTTCTCACCTCCGCCGCCACCACAGCGAAGCCTTTGCCGTGTTCCCCGGCGCGTGCCGCCTCGATGGCAGCGTTGAGGGCCAACAGGTTGGTCTGGTAGGCAATGTCGTCCACAATCCCGATTTTTTGGGCGATCTGTTTCATGGCGGAAACTGTCTGATCGACGGCAGCGCCACCCTCTGTGGCCTCCTTGCTGGCTTTGGTGGCCATGCTGTCGGTGACTTTGGCGTTGTCGCTGTTCTGGCTGATCGAGGCCGCCATCACATCCATCTGCGAACTGGTTTCTTCCACGCTGGCCGCTTGCTCGCTGGCAGCCTGGCTCAGGCTCTGGGCCGTGGAAGACACCTGGTTTGCCGCACCGCTGAGGGAGTCTGCCGCTGCGCGCACTTCGTTCAAGACGCGGGTCAGATTTTCTGCAGTCGTGTTGGCACTGTCCTTGACCTTGCCAAAGAGCCCCTGGTAGTCGCGCGCGATACGGTGGGTCAGGTCGCCTGCCGCAAAGGCGTCGAGCAACTCCGCGATGTCGGTCAACCCTTCCTCGCTGGTGTCCATGACCTGGTTCATGCCCTTGGACAGGTTCTCGAAAAATCCGGTCTTGCCCTGCGGATCAATGCGCTTGCTGAAATCGCCCCGCGCTGCCGCTTCAACCAGAAGCTTGATCTCTTCTTCCGCTGCGTTTTGCACGGTGATGTCTTCCCATTGGCCCACCGTTCCGCTGCGCTCGCCTGCGGCGTTGACGATCGGGTTGGTGTTGACGCGGTAAGTTCTGCCACCCAAAGCCAGGACGGTGACTACCGGATTGGTCAGATCACGCAGGCGCTGCATGGCTGCCTGGGGGTCTGCATAGAACACGCCGATACTGCCACCCTCAATCTTGTCCGGATCAAACCCCGGAATTTGCGCCGCGAACGCAGCCCGGTCCCGATGCAGCACCGCACGCATGGCCTTGTTGATAAAGACGATGGTTCCATCCGGGGTAGCAATGCGCACCGGATAGGCCACATTGTCCAGAGCCTGGGCCACCCGCATATTGGCAACCGCAGACTCCGCAGCGGACTTCATTTGCGCGCGCGCCTGTTGCACCACCTCCGTAATACGGTGCTTTTGACCGGGAAGCTCTTCAATCTCTTGCGCGAAGTCTCCCTGCGCATACATCTCCAACATGCGCACCAAACGCGATTGCAGGTCCAGATGAGAGCGCACCAAATCGTTGACGGCGTTTGCCATGTCTGAGAACTTGCCTGGCAATTCGTCGGCGGGCATTTTGTGGTCAATCACGCCTGCATCATGCTTTGTCGCCATTTCAGCCTGCGCTTTTTCGAACTGCCCCAGCACACCATGCACAGCAATGAGGGAGTTGAGCACTTGTGCGATCTCGTCAGAGTGAACGGGTCTTTCCGGTTCGTTGCTAAGGTCACCACGGGCGATTTCCTCTAGGTGCTGTTTGACGGAGTTCAGGCCCCGGTTGGTGATGAGGTAAAAACAATAAAAGAAGTACGCAGCTAACGACAATCCGACGACCAGCACCGCGATGCCAATATGCAGCGCACTCTGGAAGCCTTGAAGGCGCTTTTTGAGCAGCCCATCAAGTGCGTTGAGCATCCGGTTTGTCAGCGCATATTGGCCCGAAATGGCTTTGTTGCCCAACGCCAGATATGCGGCCTGGGTTTCCGGGGAATAGTCTTTGCCATCAATGACCGCTTTGCGGGCCAACGCAAAAAACGCGTCGGTAGCCTCCAGAGTTTCGGCCGCGTTGATCTTGGCCTTGAGATCCGGGTCGGCCGCATAAACCTTTTCCAGGCTGTCATGCATGTTGCTGAACTGAAACTCGGCGATGGGGATCACACCGTTGAGCGTCTTGGCCTGTTCGGGCGTCATATTTCCAGACTTCATGATGCCCAATCCAAGACCACGCAATTTTCCGGAGCTCTCCACGATGTCTGGGATGCGGAACAACGTAGCATCCACCAGGTAATAGCTGTCCACATCCGGGTCGAGCGACAAATTGGACGCATCCGCTACCGACGACAACAGCGACTCCAGTGCCTGTATATGTGCAGTGTGGGCATCAAACACTTCTGTCAAAGTCTTCGCACTTTCGGTCGCTGCGTAGGCTTTTTGCACATCCGCATAAGGTTTGGCGGTCGCCAAATCCTCCCCCAAGCGCTTATCCACCTCGGCCAATGCGTCTTGCGCAGCTTTCAATTTGGTTTTGACCTCGGCCATGGTCGAAGGCGCGGTGCCGGACGCTGCAGCTGCGCTCGCATCGCGCCGCAACTGTTGCGCCAGGTCGATCAACGGGAAAATGGTCCGGTTGTATTCAACGCCCAGAACTTCCTTGGAAGAAAACTCTATGTTTGTCAGCTTCGAGCTGAAGTCGGACCAGGTCACCCAAGCCAACGGCGCCAGAAACATGACGCAAATAATCAACGCCTTGGCAGAGAAATTGACACTGCCCATCAGTCGGGCACCCAGTGACCAAAAAAGAGGAGTGCTCCCGGATTTCGATGACGTTTTCAAACTCCCTGCTGAACTTGGCATACTGCGCCTCAATGGTTACGGTGGCGCTAGGGTAACAAAAAAACGCGGTTCATTGGCCCAGCGTTTCCCAGCGCTCCAGCGCATTGAGCAGGGCTTCGTCGATCTCAGCATTGCGCGCCGACAATGCCAGTGCCCGCGCGTTGTCTTTGGCAAACAGCGTGCCGTCGGCCAATGCATCCGCAATGCTTTTTTGCTCGGCTTCCAGTTCGGCGATCCGCTGTGGCAGGCCATCGAGCTCACGCTGCTCCTTGAAGCTCAGCTTGCGTGCTTTTGCAGCCGGGGTTTTCGCGGTGGGGCTGGTGCTTGCAGCGCCGGCCGATAGAGATTGGACCGCATTCGGTTTGCCGCTCGCAGTTTGATCACGGCCATAGTTGAACGGCGATGCCCCCTTTTGCCCTTTTGCGAATGCAATCTCATTGGCGCGTTTGCTTTGCACCAGCCAGTCACTGACGCCGCCTTCGTATTCCCGCCAACAAGCGTCGCCTTCATAAGCGATGGTGCTGGTGACGACGTTGTCCAAAAAAGTGCGGTCGTGGCTGACCAGAAACACGGTGCCGTCGTAGTTTTGCAGCAAGTCTTCGAGCAGTTCCAGTGTGTCGATGTCGAGGTCGTTGGTGGGCTCATCGAGCACCAGTACGTTGGCCGGGCGGGCAAACAGGCGCGCCAGCAGCAGCCGGTTGCGCTCTCCGCCACTGAGGCTGCGCACCGGTGAGTTGGCCCGTGCGGGCGAGAACAAAAAGTCGCCCAGATAACTTTTGACGTGCTGGCGCCGGTTGCCAATTTCGATCCACTCGGAGCCCGGGCTGATGAAGTCTTCCAGCGTTGCGTCCATGTCCAGCGCATTGCGCATTTGGTCAAAGTAGGCGACCGAAATATTGGCACCCTGTCGCACCGTGCCCCAGGGGCTGTGGCCCGGTTCGGGCGCGGGTGCGTTTGGGGGAGCGGGGTCAGGCTGGTGCTCGCCGAGAATCAGCTTGAGCAGGGTTGTTTTGCCGGCACCATTGGGACCGAGCAAACCGATTTTGTCGCCCCGCAATATCGTTGCCGAGAAGTCGCGCACGATCACACGGTCGCCAAAAGTCTTGGAGACGTGCGTCAGCTCCGCCACCAATTTGCCGCTGGCCGCACCGCTGTTGACGTCCATGTTGACGCTGCCCACCACTTCCCGGCGGGCCTGGTGTTTGGCGCGCAACTCACCGAGGCGCACGATGCGCGCCTGGGCCCGGGTACGCCTGGCTTCCACGCCTTTGCGAATCCAGATTTCTTCCTGGGCCAGCAGCTTGTCGGCGCGCGCATTGATCACCGCCTCCTGCGCCAGTTGCTCTTCCTTTTGCAAGAGATAGGCGGCGAAGTTGCCCGGGTAAGAGAGCAATTTGCCACGGTCAAGTTCCACGATCCGGGTCGCCACGTTGTCCAGAAAACTGCGGTCGTGGGTGATCGTGATGATGCTGCCCTTGAAGTCCACCAGCAAACCTTCGAGCCATTCAATGCTGTCCAGATCCAGATGGTTGGTGGGCTCATCGAGCAGCAGCACATCGGGCTGCGTCACCAAAGCCTGCGCCAGCGCCACGCGTTTCTTGGTGCCGCCCGATAGCGTGCTCACGATCGCGTCCGGATTCAGGTGCAGACGCTGCAGCGTCTCATTCACACGCTGCTCCCAGTTCCAGCCGTCCAGCGCTTCGATCTCGCCTTGCATGGCGTCCAGGTCACCGTGGCCCAGACAATATTCTTCGATCAAGGCAATGATGCGCGAGAGTCCCTCGCGCACCGACTCGAAAACGGTCGCCTGCGCATCGAGCACCGGCTCCTGCGCCACATAAGCGATACGCGTGTGGCTCTGCACCTGCACCACGCCGTCGTCGGGCTTTTCCATGCCACCAAGGATTTTGAGCATCGACGATTTGCCGGCCCCATTGCGGCCGATCAGACCGACGCGCTCGGCCGTCTCGAGTGAAAAATCAGCGTGGTCGAGCAGTGCAACGTGTCCGAAAGCCAGCTGGGCGTCAAGTAAGGTGATAAGTGCCATGTGGCATGGATTATCCCTTGCAGGCGTAACAACCCGGATTCACTCGACCCGGTTGCGTCCGTGTTGCTTGGCCAGATAAAGCGCTTTGTCGGCGTTGTTGTAGAGCGTGTCAAAGGACAGCTTCTCCAGCGCAGTCGTGCCAGCCAGGCCAATGCTCACAGTACACCGGATGCTGGTGGTATCAAACAGCGTCGGCGTGGCTTCGATTTTGGTGCGGACTTTTTCAGCCAGCTTGCGCGCGGCGACTTCGCTGGTGTTGGGCAGCAAAATGATGAACTCTTCACCGCCCAGCCGACCCGCCAGATCGGTGGCTCGAATCGAGCTGCCAAGCAGTACAGCGACGTTTTTGAGCACTGCATCGCCGGCCGGGTGGCCCCAGGTATCGTTGACGCGTTTGAAGTGGTCCAGATCGAGCAGCAAAATGGTAGTTGCGCTGCCCTGGCGCTGTGCCCGGCTGAGTTCGCGCAGGGTAAGCTCCACAAATGTGTTGCGGTTGTAGAGCCCGGTTAGGCCATCAAGCCGGGTCAGGCGCTCCAGGTCGCGCTGTTTGGTCTGTAATTGCGCGTTGGCCTGAAACAGCTGCGCCTGTTGCAGCGTGATCGTCGTGAAGTTGCGCCAAAGCAGCACCGAGATCGCCCAGCCTACCGCGGCCGCTATGAAGCCGTTGAGCCGGTTTGACAGCAGTTGCTCGGGCTGGACTTGGGTCAACCCGATAGCCATAAAAAAAGCCAGGTAAGAGCATCCGTAAAGCACCGCACTCGCCGGGGGAGTCATGTAAATGGCGACTCCGGCGACCACGCAGGTCAGCACGTAGGCGGTAATGTTGGGGGTCACCCATTGGTCAACAGCGGCCATAAAAATGACGATACCCGTGCCGCACGCAACGCAGGCCCAGATCAGCCAACGCGTTATGGTGGCCCGGTAGGCGTGGCGAAGTCGAAACGCGAAGAATGCGAATAAACCCATGACGCTGGCCATTGCCAGGTGGGCTGCCAGCAGGGCCCATCGCCAGGAAGCGTCTTGCGTCGCGTTGAAAAGTCCAGGCACCAGTGCGATTGCGCCGATCAGGTTAATGGCGGCGATCAGGGGACATAAAAAACGCACGCGCTGCAGGTTGGCAACGACATCTTCGTCTCCAACGCGCGAGCGTTCGTCGCGCCAGCGCTGCAGCGCTTGGCGCCAATCCATTAAGTACACGTGCGTGACCCACAACGAAAAACGCCCATCTTACGATGGGCGTGCGATGGGAGGATGACACGCGCTATGGCTTTAAGTTTGGTGGACGCCGGCCCGCTGCAGCATGGCATGCAAAAGTACATTGCATCCTGCGGTGATGTGCTCCGGCTTGGCGTCTTCGATTTCGTTGTGACTGATGCCGTCTTTGCAGGGAATAAAGATCATTCCGCTGGGGGCGAGCCGCGCCATGTAGACCGCATCATGTCCAGCGCCGGAAACCGTGGGCATCTGGGAATAGCCCAAGGCTTTAGCGGCGTGCGCGACAGCGTTGATGCAGCCGGTGTCGAAGCCTTGCGCCGCGTAACTGCTCGTGGGGACAATTTCCACCGACAGGCCTGTTGTGTGCGCCAGTTTTTGCGCAAAGGCCTTGACCTCCGCGACCATCTGGTCAACCAGCGCATCACTGCTGTTGCGCAAGTCAATCGTGAATTTGACGCGGCCCGGGATGACGTTACGGCTATTGGGGAAGACCTGTACCATGCCGACCGTGCCCCGCCCGTTGGGTCCATGGCGAAGCGCTGCAGCCACTACTTCCTGCATGATGAGGGTGGCTGTCTGGAGGGCGTCCTTGCGCAACGCCATCGGAGTTGGGCCTGCGTGGGCTTCCATGCCGGTTACCGTGCAATCAAACCAGCGTATGCCAAGCACGCCGGTGACCACACCGATCGTCACGTCGTTGTCTTCGAGCACCGGGCCTTGTTCGATATGGGTTTCGAAGTAGCTCCCGATCGGGTGGGCGCCCGGCTCTTCGGCACCGATATATCCAATGTGCTGCAGCTCTTCTTTCACGCTCTTTCCATTAACGTCGGTGGCCGCGTAGGCGTGTTCCAGAGTGAATGCCTTCGCAAATACACCGGAGCCCATCATGACGGGTACAAAGCGTGAGCCCTCTTCATTGGTCCAAAAAGCCACTTCTATCGGCGCCTCGGTTTCAATGCCGTGGTCATTGAGCGTGCGTACCACTTCAATGCCTGCCAGCACACCGTAGTTGCCATCGAACTTGCCACCAGTGGGTTGGGTATCGATATGGCTGCCGGTCATGACCGGTGGCAGTGTGTTGTTCTTGCCGGGGCGGCGCAAAAATCCGTTCCCAATCTTGTCAATGGTGACGGTCAAACCCGCTTCGGTCGCCCATCGGCAGACCAGATCACGGCCCTGCTTGTCCAGGTCAGTCAGGGCGAGTCGGCAGACGCCCCCTTTGGGTGTGGCGCCGATTTGCGCCAACTCCATCAGGCTGTTCCACAGCCGTTGGCCGTTGACGCGCAGGTTTTCAATATTGTTTGTCATGGAAGTTTTTATCTCACAACGGGGGACGGCGCCAGTTGCAGAGCCTTGCGGCTGAGCGCGTCGAACTGTGCGCCAAATGGGGCGCGTTTGACATATTGGCCGGCGCCACGCACCGCGCGCAGGTCACCCCGCAAAAACGTGAGTGCGCCGCGGCTCAGGGTGTGGGTGGGGATGCCGGTGACAGTGTGGCCTTCAAAGATATTGAAGTCTCCCAAGGACCTTTGTGTCTTGACCGAGATTGTTCTGGTACCGGCAGGGTCCCACACCACGATGTCGGCATCCGCGCCCGGTTGCACACAGCCTTTTTGCGGATAGATGTTGAACAGCTTGGCGGCATTGGTCGACGTTACGGCAACAAATTCGCTGGGCGTCAGGCGCCCCGTGTTGACGCCCTGGTCCCACAGAATAGCCATGCGCTCTTCGACGCCACCGGTACCGTTGGGAATCTTTGAAAAATCGTCTTTGCCAGCTGCTTTCTGAGCCGCGCAGAAAGTGCAATGGTCCGTTGCAGTGGTGTGCAGATGACCGGCCTGAAGGCCGCGCCAGAGTGCCTCCTGGTTTTCTTTTCCCCGGAACGGCGGACTCATCACATGGGCCGCAGCGAAGGCAAAGTCACTGTTGCGGTACACGCTGTCATCCACCACCAGATGGCCTGCCAGCACTTCACCGTAAACACGCTGGCCATTGGCACGCGCACGCGCAATCGCAGCGGCACTTTCGGCGCAGGACACGTGCACCACGTAGATGGGTACGTTGAGTACATCGGCGATGGCGATGGCACGCTGCGCAGCCTCCGCCTCCACGGCGGGCGGGCGGGAGGCGGGATGGCCTTCGGGGCCCAGAATTCCGCGCGCCTTCATTTCGGCTTGCAGCAAAAAGACGAGTTCGCCGTTTTCGGCATGTACGGTGGGCATGGCGCCGAGTTCCAGTGACCGCTTGAAGCTGTTCACCAGCGTTTCGTCGTCGCACATGATGGCGTTTTTGTAGGCCATGAAGTGTTTAAAACTGTTCACGCCTTCTTCGGTGACGAGCCTTCCCATGTCTCGGTGCACCGATTCGTCCCACCAGGTCACGGCCACGTGAAAGCTGTAGTCGCTGGCCGCTTTTTCAGCCCAGCCGCGCCACTTGCGGTAGGCGTCCATGAGCGGTTCCTGGGGATTGGGGATGACAAAGTCGATGATGGTGGTGGTGCCGCCCGCCATCGCCGCAGCGGTGCCGCTGTAGAAGTCGTCCATCGTGGTGGTGCCCATGAAGGGAAGCTGCATATGGGTATGCGGGTCGATGCCACCCGGCATGACGAGCTGGCCACCGGCATCGACGATTTCCGTGCCGGCCGGCGTATCCAAGTCCTGGCCTACCCGAGCAACCTTCGAATCAACACACAAGACGTCCGCCCTGAATGCACGGTCTGCATTCACCACCGTACCGCCTCGAATCAATAGTGCTTTATTCATGATGGAACCCGTTTCAATAAGGATGTAACAGTCGCGTAATAGCCCATGCCGACACCGTAAATCAAGGCTGCCAAACCCAAGCCGACAAACCACGCGTAGGTATAAATCAGCTTAAAAACGGCGTTGACTTCTGGAAAGTTTTGCGGAAATGCAGTGTTCAAAAAGCCGGGAACATTGGGCAGCACGCCCAGCACAAACGCGATGACAGCAATGGGATTCCAGCCCCGGCGGTAGCTATAGGCGCCTTCATCACTGTACAGTGCACCGACTTGCAGGGTCGTCTTGCGCAGGACGAAGTAATCGACCATCAAGATGCCGGCGACAGGCCCCAGCAGGGCCGAGTAGCCAATCAGCCAGGTGAAGATATAGCCCTGCGACGACTCCAGAATCTTCCAGGGCATCATGACAACCGCCAGCCCGGCCGTGATGCAGCCTCCGGCTTTG
>CAIOLZ010000080.1 GCA_903859265.1 uncultured beta proteobacterium | reverse complement strand
GTGGAGTTTGGAGCCATCACCTGGATGGGTGCAGGCGATGCCTTGCCGCCCTCCAAGGCCCACCTTCCTCGCTTTGACGGTGGCGGCTGTCTGCTCACGCCAGGGCTGGTCGATTGCCACACCCATCTGGTCTATGGCGGCCAGCGTGCCAATGAGTTTGCGATGCGTCTTGCCGGAGCCAGTTATGAAGAAGTGGCCAAAGCCGGTGGCGGGATACTTTCAACAGTGAAGGCCACGCGCGAGGCCGATGAAGACACCTTGTTTACCCTGTCCGCCCGCAGGCTTGAACAATTGCTTTGCGAGGGTGTTTGCGCTATTGAGATCAAGTCTGGATATGGTCTGGCGCTGGCACACGAACGCAAGCAACTGCGTGTGGCACGCCGTCTGGGTGAGGCCTACGGTGTGACGGTCCGCACCACGTTTCTGGGCGCGCATGCTCTGCCGCCAGAGTACGCAGGCCGCAGCCAGGACTACATCAGCGATGTGTGCAACACCATGCTGCCTTCGCTCGCGGCAGAAGGCCTGGTGGACGCCGTCGATGTGTTTTGCGAACGCATCGGATTCTCGCTGTCCGAGACCGAGCAGGTGTTCAAGGCGGCACAAGCCCTGGGCCTGCCGGTCAAGTTGCACGCGGAACAGCTCTCCGACATGGGTGGTGCAGCTCTGGCAGCGCGTTTTGGCGCGTTGTCATGCGATCACATCGAACATCTGAGTGCGGAGGGCATCGCCGCCATGCAGCAGTCCGGCACCGTCGCCGTCTTGCTGCCCGGCGCTTACTACACCCTGCGCGATACCCATGTGCCCCCGATTCAAGCGCTGCGCGATGCGGGCGTGCCGATGGCGGTGAGTACAGACCACAACCCGGGCACGTCGCCGGCGCTGTCATTGCTGCTGATGGCCAACATGGCCTGCACGCTGTTTCGCCTGACGGTGCCCGAGGCCCTGGCGGGCATCACGCGCCACGCGGCGCTGGCCTTGGGCCTGCAGCACACGCATGGCACGCTGGGCGTGGGTCGTCCCGCCAACTTTGTCCTGTGGGATGTGCAGGACGCGGCTGAGCTGGCTTACTGGTTCGGCCAGCGTCCGGTGCGCACGGTGGTGCGGCAGGGCCGGGTCGCGGTAACGCGTGCACCATGAATTCAGCTAGACCGATGAACACCACCCTTTTCGCCGCTGACGCACTGCTGCCCGCAGGCTGGCAAAAAAATGTTCTGCTGCAATGGAATGCGGCGGGCCGTCTCACGCAGGTGCAACCCGATAGCCGCCCGGATGCATCCATGCAAACGGCTGAGGGGCCTCTTATCCCCGGCATGCCCAATCTCCACTCCCACGCTTTCCAGCGCGCCTTCGCCGGCCTTACCGAATACCGTGGGCAAGCGCAGGACAGCTTCTGGAGCTGGCGCACGCTGATGTACCGGTTTGCCCAGCGCATCACACCGGAGCAATTCGAAGCGATTGCGACCTGGCTTTATATCGAAATGCTGGAGGCTGGCTACACCGCCGTTTGCGAATTTCACTATGTGCACCACGACGCGGATGGGCGGCCCTATGCGGATGATGCGACGCTGGCGCTGTGCCTGTTGCGCGCCGCACAGAACACCGGCATCGGCCTGACACTGTTGCCGGTTCTTTATCAGAGCAGCGGATTTGGCGCGACCGCGGCCACTGATGGTCAGCGCCGTTTCATCCGTAGCACCGACAACATGCTGCGTCTGCTGGAACGCCTGAAGCCCGTGTGTGATGCACAGGGCGCCCGTTTGGGGCTGGCGCCGCATTCCCTGCGCGCAGTGCCGCCCGAGGGTTTGCAGGAAGCAGTGGCCGGCTTCACCGCTATGGATAGCGAAGCGCCAGTGCATATCCACATTGCCGAGCAAACCGCAGAAGTCGAGGCCTGCCTGGCATGGAGTGGTCAGCGTCCGGTGGAGTGGCTGCTCAACCATGCCGATGTCAACGCCCGTTGGTGTCTGGTGCATGCCACGCACATGAATGAGACCGAATATGCCCGTGCCGCAAGCAGCGGTGCGGTGGCCGGGATTTGTCCCAGCACCGAGGCCAATCTGGGGGACGGTATTTTTGACCTGCCGCGCTGGCTGTCCCATGGCGGAGCGTGGGGCGTGGGTTCGGACAGCCATGCCACCGTCAACGCCGCCGAAGAGTTGTTGCTGCTTGAATACGGCCAACGTTTGAGCCTGCGGCAGCGCAACGTGCTGGCAACGCGCCAGCAGCCACAGGTCGCCACGGCCATGACCTTGCAGGCACTGCAGGGCGGAGCGCAAGCCGCGGGACGTGACATTGCCGGGCTGGCCGTGGGACAGCAGGCGGACTTTGTGGTGCTGGATGCGCAACACCTTGCCCTCGCGGGCCTGCACGCGCCTGAGATGCTCTCGGCCCACGTGTTTGCCAGCCATCGCACTTCGGCCGTGCACGGTGTGTGGGTTGCCGGCAAGCAATATGTTCAAGCGGGCCGACACCCTTTGCACGACGCTGCTGCGCGGTGTTTTGTGGCCGCCCGCAGCGCGATTATTTCTGAGAGCTGAGCCATGACACCGATTACCACCGAAGCACCTTTTGTGTTCCACCAGGGCACACGCCCGCTGCTGATTTCCATGCCGCATGCGGGCACCTATGTACCCCCGTCGATTGCCGACCGCCTCACGCCTGTGGGCCGTGAAGTGCATGACACGGACTGGCATCTGGAGCGGCTGTATGACTTCGCCGTGGATCTGGGTGCGTCCGTTTTGCAGGCGACGCATTCGCGTTACGTGGTGGATCTGAACCGCCCGCCGGACGGTACGAGTCTGTACCCCGGAAAGAGCGTGACCGGGCTATGCCCGGTCGATACCTTCAACGATGAGCCGCTGTATGCGGATGGACGGGGCCCGGACGATGCGGAAATTGCAGCGCGTTGCGAGGCGGTCTGGCACCCCTACCATGTTCAACTCAGCGCTGAACTTGCGCGTATCCAATCGCAGCATGGAATCGCCATGCTGTGGGACGCCCATTCGATCCGTTCCGTCGTGCCCCGCTTCTTTGAGGGCAAACTGGCCGACCTGAATTTGGGTACCGCCGACGGTGCGAGTTGTGACCCCGCGCTGGCGCAGCAACTGCTGGCGATTGCCAAGGCCGCCCCGGGCCATGCGGCGGTGCTCAACGGCCGTTTCAAGGGCGGCTACATCACCCGCCACTATGGCCGACCGGCCCTGGGTCAGCATGCGGTGCAACTTGAGATGACGCAGTGCAGCTACATGCAGGAGGCGATGCCGTTCCACTACCTGCCCGAAGTTGCCGCGCGCATTCAACCCACGGTGCGCACCATGCTGGAAGCGATGCTGGCGTTTGCAGAAAAAAGGGAGCGCTGACTTGGACACCATCGCTTCCAAAGAGACATTCATCGCCGCACTCGTCACTGCTTTGGGCGCTGATGCCGTGCGGTGCGGCGATGCGATTGACCCCCGCCACAGGGCCGACTGGAGCGGTGTCGCGCCCGTGCTACCGCTTGCCCTGTTGCGCCCGACCAGTACCGAGCAGGTCGCCGCCGCACTGCGCATTTGTCATGCGTACCGGGTTCCCGTGGTGCCCCAGGGCGGCATGACCGGCCTGGCCGGGGGCGCCGTGCCGATCGTTGGTGCTGTCGCACTGTCGATGGAGCGCATGAATGCCATTGAGCAGGTCGATACCGCTGCGGCCACCATCACGGTCCAGGCCGGGGCCACGCTGCAAGCGGTGCAGGAGGCGGCGATCGGGGCAGGCTTGCTTTTCGGAGTGGACCTGGGTGCGCGAGGCTCTTGCCAAATTGGCGGGGTTCTGTCCACCAATGCGGGGGGCAACGGCGTGGTGCAGTACGGCATGGCGCGCGAGCAGGTCCTGGGTCTGGAGGTCGTCCTGGCGGACGGGACGCTGCTGCCCATGCTGCGCCCCATGCTCAAGAACAATACCGGCTATGACCTCAAGCACTTCTTCATAGGCTCCGAAGGCACGCTGGGTGTCATCACGCGCGCCGTCCTGCTGCTGCGCCCCATCCCGCGGGCGCGCGTGAGTACGCTGGTGGCCCTGCCCGACTTCGCCAGTGCCATTGCTCTGCTGCGCCAATTGCAGCAGCGCTTTCCTGCCGCGCTGGCGGCGTATGAGTTGATGTGGGATGATTTTTTCAGTACTGCGCTGCGCTGGCACCAGATGGCTTCTCCATTCTCGCAAAGCTATCCGTTTCAGGTGCTGGCAGAGGTGACAGGCCATGACCAGACGGAGCTTGCGCAGGCGCTTGAGAGCACCTTGGGTGAGGCGATGGAAACCGGCTGCGTGCTGGATGCGGTAGTGGCGCAGTCGCAGGCCCAGGCGCAGTCGCTATGGCGCATCCGCGAGGCCACGGCGGAGTTCCCGACG
>CAIOLZ010000079.1 GCA_903859265.1 uncultured beta proteobacterium | reverse complement strand
AGTGAACCGGCGCCGGGTGACGTGACGGTGGCTGTTGAGTGGTCCACGCTGAACTACAAAGATGCGTTGGCGGTGACCGGAAAATCGCCGGTGGTACGGCGCTTTCCCCTGGTTCCCGGGATTGACTTTGCGGGCACCGTCACCGCGAGTTCCCATTCCCAATGGAAAACAGGCGACCGGGTGCTGCTCAACGGTTGGGGGGTCGGTGAATCACATTGCGGTGGCCTGGCTCAAATAGCTCGGGTCAAGGGCGACTGGCTGACCGCTTTGCCCACGGCATTTAGCACACGTCAGGCGATGGCTATCGGCACTGCTGGCTACACCGCCATGCTGTGCGTGTTGGCTCTGGAAAAGCATGGCGTAAAACCCGCTGACGGTGAGGTGCTGGTCACCGGTGCCAACGGTGGTGTGGGCAGCGTTGCCGTGGCTTTGTTGTCCAGGCTGGGTTACACCGTGGTCGCCTCCACGGGACGCATGGCCGAGTCCGCCTATCTGGAATCACTGGGTGCGGCCAAGGTGATGGATCGCAATGATCTCGCCAGCCCCGGCAAACCCCTGGCCAAGGAACGCTGGGCGGGCGTGGTCGATAGCGTTGGCAGCCACACGCTGGCCAATGCCTGCGCGTCCACGCGATATGCCGGGGCGGTTGCGGCCTGTGGACTGGCCGGCGGCATGGACTTTCCGGCCAGCGTCGCGCCGTTCATCTTGCGCGGCATCACGTTGTACGGCATTGACAGCGTGATGGTGCCACAAGCAGTTCGCCAGCATGCCTGGAGCCGGCTGGCGCGGGATCTCGATGCTGCCAAGCTGGAATCGATGACACGCCAGATTGGTCTGGGCGACGTTGTGCGCGTCTGCAGCGAGTTGCTGGAAGGCAAAGTGCGTGGGCGCACAGTGGTGCAGGTGTGAGCCCGCCGGCGGGCAGCGTCCCGCGGTTTGACTGGCGAACCATCGCGGCTTTGAACGTGGTATCGACATTGGCCCAAGTGGGCCAGTTCGGTTTCGCCTTCGTCATCGTGCCAGTGTGGTTGGCCAATCAGGGGCTGGGAGCCACCGAGTTGGGGTTGTTTGCAGCCTCGCTGTGGCTCGGTCAATTGCCGGGTTTGGCATTGGCGCCCTGGTTGTGCCGGCGTTTCGGACCCCGACGGGTGATTGGTGGCGGCTTGACATCTACCGTGATTGCAATGGTTCTTATTGCCAGTGCATCGGCATGGCCGACATGGGTTACGCCCCTGTTACCGCAGTTGCTGGGCGGGTTGCTGGCCGGATTGGGGCTTGGGCTGCGCTGGATCGGGCTGGAGCCCTGGCTGTACCGGATCGCGCCGGACGACGCGCGGGGACGTCTGGTGGGATTTCATGAAACACTGATCGCGCTGGCACCCATCATCGCACCCGTGATTGCTGCATTTGTGGGCCTGGAGGGACACACTGTATTTTGGGTTGCAGCCGCATTTACGCTATCGGCCTTATTGCCGCTGGCGATGGCCCGCCCGCCAGCCCCCACCAATGCGCTCCATGTCTTGGCGCCGGGCATTCTGCGCGATTTCCGGACCGCCCGAACGGAGCGCGTGTTCCGTCAAGGCATGGTGATCGCCCTTTTGGGTGGCATGCTGGAAGCTGCGGTCTCGGGGCTTTTTGCGCTGTTTGCGCACGGCCGTGGCATCACGATAGGACAAACGGCCGACCTGCTCGCGGTATTCGGGCTAAGCGGGTTACTGCTGCAATACGGTATCGGCTGGCTGGCTGACCATCGCGGGGTTGGTTTCGCCGCGCTGTGGTGCGCCGGAGGTACGGCCCTGGTGGCGTTGGCGCTGTTGCTGCCGCTGACCTATGCCCAAACCGTAATTGCGGTATTTTTGCTGGGTGGT
>CAIOLZ010000078.1 GCA_903859265.1 uncultured beta proteobacterium | reverse complement strand
CTTCCGATCCAGCCATTGCCTGCCAGCAATGCCGTCAGTGAGATGCCGGCCACGGCGGTCGGCAGGGCGAAGGGCAAATCCACGAGTGCATCGATTATTTTTTTACCGGGAAACTGGTAACGCACCAGCACCCAGGCGACCAGCAAGCCAAACACGGCATTGGTCAGGGCCGCCAAAAATGACGCGCCAAAGGTCAGCTCGTAGGAAGCCACGACGCGCGGGCTGGTCACCGCAGACAGAAACTGTTCCCAAGTCAGCGTGAAGGTTTTGAACAGCAGCGACGAGAGCGGAATCAGCACGATGGCGCTCAGATAGAACAGCGTAAATCCAAGGGTGATTTTGAAACCCGGCAACACCCGTTTGGGCGCGCGGCGTGCAGCAGTGGCACTCATCTATTTGACCGAATACAACTTGTCGAACTGGCCGCCATCGTTGAAATGCACTTTTTGGGCTTGCGCAAAAGAGCCAAAGTAGTCTTCCACGCGGAACAGGCTGATGGGCTTGAACACGTTGGCGTACTTTTTCAATATGGCGGGATTGACCGGGCGAATGGCGTGGCGCGCTGCGATCTCCTGGCCCTCATCGGAGTACAGAAAATTCAGATACGCCTTGGCCTGTTCAGCCGTTCCTTTTTTGGCTACCGTGCGCTCTACCACTGCGACCGGGTTCTCGGCAACGATGGAACTGCTGGGGTGAATGGCGTCCACTTTGTTGGCGCCAAACTCGTTCTCCACCGACACCACTTCCGATTCAAAAGTAATCAGCGCGTCACCAATATTGCGCTGCAAAAAGATGGTGGTTGCATCGCGTCCGCCTTTGGCCAGCACCGGCACATTTTTGTAGAGTTTGCTGACGAACTCGGCCGCCTGCGCATCGGTTCCGCCCTTCTTGCGTACTTGGCCCCATGCGGCCAGATAGGCCATGCGGCCATTGCCGCCAGTTTTGGGGTTGACCACAATCACCTGAACGCCCGGCTTGATCAAATCGTCCCAATCCTTGATGCCCTTCGGATTGCCGTTGCGCACCAGAAACAACATGGTGGAGCTGGTGGGCGCTGCGTTGTTGGGAAATTTGGATGCCCAGTCTTTGGCCACGACGCCGGTGCTTGCCAGAAAGTCGATGTCGGTGGTGGTGTTCATTGTCACGACGTCAGCATCCAGGCCGTCGTTGACCGCACGCGCCTGGGCGCTGGAGCCGCCATGGGACTGGTCAATCTTGATGTCTTTGCCGGTGGACTTTTTGTAGCTGGCGATAAAGGCCGTGTTGATGTCTTTGTAAAACTCGCGCGATACGTCGTATGACGCATTGAGCAATGTGGTTTGTGCCTGCACCAGGCCGCTGGCTGCCAGCGCCATAGCCGCCAGCGCCAACGAGGCTTTTTGTTGTAGTGTCATCAGAGTTTTGTGGAGTTTCCGCGCCGTTTTGCTTTGCAATGGGAATATCAGAGCACGCGCGCGAGTCGGATTTTGCATATAAACCGCGCCATTCCCAACGATTCAATGGTTGTTTGCATATACCCGCCGTGTTTTCGGTTGCAGATCAGGCTACCGGCGTCTCAAAGTAATATTCAAATAAGCTATTTCAAATTGGTTCTTTGCTACGTTTTCGATCTATTCCTATAGTGCGGCCAGAGCGCAATTCCTGCGTTCGAGAACTGTAAAAAGGAAATTTACGATGAACCTCGTCAAGAAAGTGCTGACAACAACACTCGCGATTACCCTGGGCACGGTGCTGACGCTCGCGGCCAATGTCGCCCAAGCCGCAGAAAAGACCGTGGTGGTTGGTTATCAAACGGACGCGTTGCCGTCCTCGCTGGGTATCGCCAACGGTGACTACGAGAAGGCCACGGGCTACAAGATCGACTTCCGCAAATTCAATTCCGGTGCGGACGTCTTTGCAGCGATTGCCTCCGGTGATGTGCAAGTGGGCTACGTTGGCTCGAGCCCCTACGCTGCGGCTACCTCGCGCGGACTGGATGTCAAGGCCTTCTACCTGGCTTCCATCTCCGGGATCGACGAAGCCCTGGTCGTGCGCAACGGCTCCGGCATCAATTCGGTCAACGATCTCAAAGGCAAGAAACTGGCCGCCGCCCCGGTATCGACCGACCATTACCAGTTGCTGGCGCTGATCAAGAGCCAGGGGCTGACTGAAAAAGACGTGCAGGTTTTTGCGATTCCCCAGCCTGAAATCGTGGCGGCCTATAACCGCGGCGATATTGACGGCGGCTTTGTCTGGGATCCGGCCCTGACCGAACTCAAAAAGAATGGCAAGGTGCTGGTCACTTCCAAAGACGTTGCTGAAAAAGGTGCGCCAACTTTTTCCGCCTGGGTTGCCACCAGTGCATTTGCCAAGGACAACCCCGCGTTTCTTAAAGGCTTCAGCAGCGTGATTGAAAAGCATACGCAGTCCTTCCTGACCAACAAGGCAGCCTGGGGACCCGACAGCGATAACGCCAAACAACTCGCCAAATTGCTGGGCGGAACCCCGGCCGATCAGGCAGCGGGATTGCTCAACCTGAACCTCGTTCCCTTGAGCGCACAGGCGTCGGACGCCTGGCTCGGTGGCGGTGAAAAATCTGGTGTGGCCAGGATTCTCAAAGAGACCGCAGGTTTTCTGAAGGAGCAAAAGAAGATTTCTGATGTGTTGCCGAGCTACGCTGAATTTGTCACGCCCACGGTGGTTGCTTCGCTCAAAAAGTAAGCCTTCTTAATGCTCAGGGTTCACAACGCCAGCGTGTTTTTTGCTGCGAGGTCTGGAGCCGCCGTACAAGCGCTGGATCGGGTATCGCTCGATATTGCCGAACGAAGCTTTGTCGTCGCGTTGGGGACTTCGGGCTGTGGCAAATCGACGTTGCTCAATGCCATGGCGGGCTTTTTGCCGATCTCCAGTGGCAGCATCACGCTCGACGGCGTCGCGGTGGGCGCGCCCGGTGCGGACCGTGGTGTGGTGTTCCAAAAGGACACGCTGCTGCCCTGGAAATCGGTACGCGACAACGTTGCGCTGGGCCTCAAATTTGCTGGCGTGGGCCGCCAGGAGCGTGATGCACGCGCCCTGGAATTGCTGGGACTGGTAGGCCTGCAGGACTTCTCACATGCCTTTCCCTATGAGCTTTCCGGCGGCATGCGTCAGCGCGTGGGGTTGGCACGTGCCCTTGCGACGGACCCCAAAATATTGCTGATGGATGAGCCTTTTGGGGCCCTTGACAGCATGACCCGGGAACAGATGCAGGAGTTGCTGGTGTCGGTCTGGGCGCGTACCGGCAAGCGTATTTTCTTCATCACCCATTCGATCGAAGAGGCCCTGTTCCTGGGTACGAAAGTGATCGTCATGTCGCCCAGACCGGGGCGCATCGTTGCGGAATTTGACCTCGACTTTGTGCAGCAATTTGCACGGGATCGTGATGCCCGGGCCATCAAAACCTCCCCAGCCTTTGCCGAGTTGCGTGAGGAAATTCGCGCCATCGTGCACCGTGCAGAAAATCTTGAAAGTGACACGGTATGAGTGATGCCAGCCAGGCAGTGCCTGTGACGGTAAAAATGCGTGGCTTTGGCGTTGGTGAAAAGTCCACCGTGCCTATCAGTATCGTGACGGCGGCTGCAATCTTGGCCGCGTGGTGGCTGGTTTCGCGCACTGGTCTGGTTGCGCATTTGTTTTTGCCAACGCCCGCTGAGGTGGTGTCGGTAGCCCACTCCATTTGGGAGGATGGCTATGCCAACGCAACATTGTGGGAGCATGTCAGTGCGAGCCTGATGCGGATTTTGAGCGCGGCCCTGATCGCGATTGCTTTGGGGATTCCCGCCGGCATTGCCATGGGCCTGAACCGCTGGGCCAAGGGTATTCTGGACGCGCCCATCGAGTTCTACTGGCCGCTTCCTCCACTGGCGTATTTGCCGCTGATGATCATCTGGATGGGAATCGGCGAGGCGTCGAAGATCTGTTTGCTCACGCTGGCCATGTTTGCGCCCATCGTGTTGTCTGCGCAAGCCGGCGTGCGTTCATTGCCCGTCGAGCGGGTCAACGCTGCGCTGTCGCTGGGTGCAACGCGCTGGCAATTGTTTACCGATGTGGTGTTGCCTTCAGCGTTGCCCGAAATACTGACGGGTATCCGCATCGCACTCGGTGTGGGATGGGGCACGCTGGTCGCTGCTGAGTTGATTGCTGCGACCCGCGGTATCGGTTACATGATCATGTCTGCATCGCACTTTCTTGCGACCGATGCCGTGTTCGTTGGGATCGCGATCATTGCCGCCTGCGCCTTCGCGTTTTCTCTGGTGATGCGTGCTCTTGAGCGCTTGCTGGTGCCGTGGCACGGCAAGGGTTGAGTGTGCGCTGTCGGGCTAAGGTGTCCGAAACTTTTATTCAACCGACTCGCTCAAGGCCACGTCGGACTCCGCGAGCAAACTCCGTACCAACGCCAGGCCCAGAGGCCAGTGCCCGTGGCCGGAATCGACGTTGATGTGCCCTGCGGTTTGCAGGCGTAAAAATTCGCTGCCCCATGCCCGCGCATAAGCACCGGCTGTGCGCACAGGGCAATAGGGGTCATCGTTGCTCGCGACCACCATGCTTTTGTACGGCAAGGGCTGGTAGGGCACGGGCGCAAAGTCGGTCAAAATCCCGCGCCGCTCCGGGTCCGCAGGCGCCACGAGCAACGCGCTGTGAATGCGCTGCGCCACCTCGAAGGGCAGATGCGTCGTTGCGATGCAACCAAGGCTGTGTGCGGCGATCACCACGGGCCCATCCTGGGCCAGGATGGCTTTGGTGATGGATGCAACCCACGCCTTGCGCGACGGGGTAATCCAATCGTCCTGCTCCACGCGGACCACATTGGGCAACTGCTGCGCCCACAGGGTCTGCCAGTGACCGGGACCGGAGTTGCGCCAGCCGGGGATGATGATCAGGGTTGCCATGGCCGCATTCTGTGACCGCGTGTCCGTTTCGCAAACGAATACTTAGTTGTTTGTTTATTCCTTTGGGGATGAGATCTGCCCCATAGTTGTTTTTGTAATTTCCAATGCAAGAAATGGTCGTTCCAGTCGGACAGTAATGCATGCAACATGCAATGCAGACCCGCAGAGCAAACCATTAACAGACTATGTCCAACGCGCACAGGCAGATGCACCTTGGTGCTTTTCTATACGGCGTTGGCCATCACCTCGCCGCTTGGCGGGATCCACAGGTCGATCCCGGCGCAGCCACCTCGATTGATGAACTGCAGCGCTGGGCGCGCCTGGCAGAGGCAGCGAAGTTTGACGCAATCTTTTTTGCCGACAACGTGGGCATGGCCACCGACAACCCCGATGCACTTGCCAAAAATGCATTGCCTTACCCGTTCGATCCCCTTCTGGTGCAGGCCGCCCTGTCGGCGGTGACATCCAGAATCGGTTTAGTGGCAACGGTGTCCACCAGCTATTTGCCGCCCTACCATCTGGCCCGGAAATTCGCGACCCTGGACCATCTGAGCCGGGGACGCAGCGGCTGGAATCTGGTGACATCTGGCAGCCAGTTTGAAGCCCGCAGTTTCGGGCTGTCGCAGCAAACAGCGCATTCGGAACGCTATGAGCGCGCGCACGAGTATGTGAAGGTGGTCAAGGGGCTGTGGGACACATGGCAAGACGACGCCTGGACACATGACAAAGCAGTCAACGAATTTTTTGACACGAAGAAACTGCATCCGCTGGCGCATGACGGTCAGTTCTATTCGGTGCATGGTGGTTTGCAAGCGCCTCGCCCGATTCAGGGCTATCCGGTGCTGGTGCAAGCCGGCTCGTCCGAAGATGGGCAGGACCTTGCCGCTGCAACGGCCGAGGTGGTTTTTACAGCGCAACAAAGCGTGGAAGGCGCCCGTGCGTTTTACGACGGACTGAAGTCGCGGGCGCCCCGGTTCGGGCGGCAGGCCAGCGATATCAAGATACTGCCCGGAATATCACCTTTCGTTGGCCGCTCGGAGCAGGAGGCACAGGAAAAATATGAGCAACTCCAGGCCCGAATTGATCCCGCAATCGGGCTCTCGTTGCTCAGCAAAATGGTCGGCACTGCCGATCTGGGCAAGTACCCTCTCGATGGGCCGTTTCCCCAGAACCTGCCCCGAACCGAGGGATGGCAAAGCAGACAGGCACTTTTTACTGAATTGGCCGCCAAGGAAAACCTGACGATCCGAAAACTCTATGAGCGCGTGGCCTCGGGTCGCGGCCACTGGACGCTGGTCGGCACGGCGTCGTCCATCGCCGACCAGCTCGAGCACTGGTTCAAATCAGGCGCTGCAGATGGGTTCAACATTCTCGCCCCCACACTGCCCTTCGGGCTGCAGGACTTTGTGACTCTGGTCATTCCGGAATTGCAACGAAGAGGACTTTTCCGCACCGAGTACCAGGGCAGCACGCTGCGTGAACATCTGGGGCTGGCGCGACCTGCCCACCCGTTTTTTCAAACCCACAGGAGATAGAAATGGCACTGCGCATCAACGACCTCGTACCGGACTTCACCGCTGAAACTGACCAGGGAACGATTACGTTCCACGACTGGATCGGGTCGGGGTGGGCAATCCTTTTTTCCCATCCCAAAGACTTCACCCCCGTATGCACCACGGAGTTCGGTGCCGTCGCCCAACTCGCACAGGAATGGAAAAAAAGGGACACCAAGGTGATTGGCGTGTCCGTGGACGGGGTCGAGGCGCACAAGAAGTGGAAGGGTGACATTGAGAAATTCGCGGGTACAAGCGCTGGCTTTGCCATCATCGCCGACGAAACACTGGCGGTCTCCAAGGCATTTGACATGCTGCCGGCAGAGGCCTATCTGCCAGACGGCCGCACCGCTGCCGACACCGCGACAGTCCGTTCGGTATTTATCATAGGACCGGACAAAAAACTCAAGCTTTCATTGACCTACCCCATGTCTGTGGGGCGTAACTTTGCCGAGGTTCTGCGCGCACTCGATGCGCTGCAGTTGACCTTCAATGTTCCCCTGGCAACGCCCGCCAACTGGGAGCTTGGCCAGGATGTCATCGTGGCGCTGTCCCTCAACGATGAACAGGCGCGTGAAAAATACGGCGCGATCGACATCAAGTTGCCCTATCTGCGGACCGCAAAATATTCAAAATAATCGCGCGAGGTCAAAAAAAATGGCGACCCGTGAGGGCCGCCATTTCAGTGTGTACGTTGTGAACTTAGTCTTCGCACCACAGCAATAAACCGGTCCACCTCTTCGCAGGTGTTGTAGAAAGCCAGCGATGGTCGCACCGTGGCCTCCACGCCGAACCGTCGCAGAATGGGCTGCGCGCAGTGGTGGCCCGAGCGCACCGCGATACCTTCGCGGTTGAGCTCTTTGCCCACCTCTTCCGTGGTGTAACCCTTGAGCACAAAAGACAAAACGCTGGCCTTGTCCTTGGCAGTACCGATCAAACGCACACCGGGGATGGGTTGCAACAAGTGCGTGGCATAGGCCAGGATGTCATGCTCGTAGCGCGCAATGTTTTCCAGACCGATGCGCTGCACATAGTCAATGGCCGCACCCAGGCCCACGGCGTCGGCAATGTTGCCGGTGCCCGCCTCAAACTTGTTGGGCGGCGGCTGAAACACCGTGCGCTCAAAGGTCACATCGGCAATCATGTTGCCGCCGCCCTGCCACGGCGGCATGGCATCGAGCAACTCGCGTTTGCCGTAAACCACGCCGATACCGGTGGGTCCGAAAATCTTGTGTCCGGAGAACACAAAGAAATCGGCCCCGATGTCCTGAACATTAACCCGCATGTGGCTGACTGACTGGGCCCCATCAACCAGCGCAATGGCGCCGGCACGGTGCGCCAGTTCGACAATTTCCTTGACCGGGACTACGGTTCCCAATGCGTTGGAGACTTGCGTTACCGCCACGATTTTGGTGCGGTCGTTGAGCAGTTTTTTGTACTCGTCGAGCAGCACCTGACCGGAGTCATCCACCGGAATCACGCGGATGTGTGCGCCCTTTTGGGAGGCCAGTTGTTGCCAGGGAACGATGTTGGCGTGGTGCTCCAGGTGGGAGACGATGATCTCGTCGCCTTCCTGCACGTTTTGCACGCCCCAGGTCTTGGCGACCAGGTTGATGGCCTCGGTCGCGCCGCGCACGAAGATGACTTCTTCCACGCTCGACGCACCCAGGAATACGCGCACTTTTTCCCGAGCACTTTCGTACGCATCCGTGGCACGCGCTGCCAGTTCGTGGGCTGCACGGTGAATATTCGAGTTCTCGTGCTCGTAAAAGTACGAAATCCTGTCAATCACCTGCTGTGGCTTTTGCGTCGTCGCTGCGTTGTCAAACCAGGCCAAGGGGCGTCCGTTGACACGCTCTTGCAGAATCGGAAAGTCACGGCGGATCGCGTTCACATCGAACGCAGGGTGGCGCGCTTGCGGGTCCACCTGCGGATCACGCCCGGCATGTGTCAGAGCAGGCCGGGCTTGCTCCAGAAAATAGAACGGTCCTGCTGCGTGCGCTGCATCTGCCCTGGAGGGCTGCCCTCCTAGTGAGGATGGGCCGGCAGAACCCGGCGCCACACCACTGGGTGCGGCACTGCGCGGGTTGCTGCTTAGCAAAGCGCGCAGGTCATCGGCCCCGGGTAGCCCGAATGCGTTGGGCGTGACGCGGTCTTCCCGCGGCACTGCATGCTCGCTCAACGTGGACGGGTAGCCACTGCTCTCGCCCAAGAAGTAATACGGCGTGGAAGGTGTTCCGGGTAGCGGTGATGGCGATTGCGGCGTCGCCGGGAGCGACGCTGCGTAAGCTTTGGGCACGCCCAGCGCCTGGCCACCGATGCGGCCGTCCACCGCCGGCGGCACGATGGCGGCGTTGTCCGGCAGGCCGTTGGGCGCTGTGGAGTGGGGCACCAGTGACGGTGAGGATGCACCCAGCGAGAGCACATTTTGGGGTGTGGTCGGCACCACATTGCCGCCCGGAACAATCGTACCGGCCAACTGCGGCTCGCGCACCAAGGGGCCCAGGGGTGCACCGCCGGGCAGAACATTGGACGGCGCAGGCACGCCCCCTAAAGCCGTGGGCGTTGGCACACCGGACGGCAACTTGGGCGCCTGGCCTGGCAGTGCGGAAAAGAACGCCCCGGCGAGCTGGGTCAGGGTTACGACATCGGGCAATCCTGCCGGGACAGAAGCCCCGGAAAGATCACTTGTAGGTGTCTGGATAGTCATGGAACTTGCCAATTTCAACATCATCCAACACGGCCAGTGCGTCATCCGATTGCACAACCAGCGAGCAATACAGGCTGATCAGATAGGACGCAATGGCGCTGCGGTTGATTCCCATGAAACGTACCGACAGGCCCGGGCTTTGTTCACCGGCCAGGCCGGGCTGATAAACGCCGACCACCCCCTGACGCTTGTCACCCACGCGCACCAGAATGATTTTGGTTTTGCCATCGGCCACCGGTACTTTGTCGCTGGGAATCAGCGGAACGCCGCGCCAGGTCAGGAACTGCGAACCAAACAGGCTCACAGTGGGCGGTGGTACGCCGCGGCGTGTGCACTCACGCCCAAAGGCCGCTATTGCCAGGGGGTGGGTCAGGAAAAACGCCGGCTCTTTCCAGACCTTGGTCAGCAACTCGTCCAGATCGTCCGGTGTCGGGGCGCCCGTCAAAGGGAAAATGACCTGGTCAGGCGCCACGGAGGCCAGCAAGCCGTAGTCCGGGTTGTTGATCAGCTCGCTTTCCTGGCGCTCCTTGATGGTCTCAATGGTCAGGCGCAACTGCTCCTTGATCTGGTCGTGCGGACTGCTGTAGAGGTCGCTCACCCGCGTGTGCACATCCAGCACGGTGGACACGGCATTGAGGAAATACTCGCGCGGCGCTTCTTCGTAGTCCACAAAGGTTTGCGGGAGTTCGGACTCGTCGCGCTTGGCACAGGCCACCAGCACGTCCTGCGGATTTTTGACCTTGTTGAGGCGGTAGATGCCGGCTTCTACAGGGACCCACTGCAGCAGGTGTACCAGCCATCGCGGCGAAATGGTTGACAGAATGGGTACTGTCTTGGTGGCGTTGGCCAGCTGTCGTGCGGCGTTATCGCTCAGCGCCTGTTGCGAGGGGGTGTTGTCGGACATGAAAACTTCCTTGTGTTGCAGAGAACGGGTTACAGAGACTGAGTCAGCGCAGGCCTTGAGTCCTGCGATTTGTGATCCTGGCGAAAGCTGGCCTGGGTGATAGCAGTGCCGGGCGCTACATCGTGGGTGAGCCAAACATTGCCGCCAATCGATGCGCCGCGTCCTATGGTCACGCGGCCCAGTACGGTGGCGCCGGCATAGATGACCACGTCATCCTCCACGATCGGGTGGCGCGGCTGGCCCTTGATCGGGTTACCGTCGGCGTCGGTGGGGAAGCTTTTCGCACCCAGCGTGACCGCCTGGTAAATGCGTACGCGCTCCCCGATCACGGCCGTTTCCCCGATCACTACGCCGGTTCCGTGGTCGATGAATAACCCGGCGCCTATGGTGGCTCCCGGATGCACATCAATACCCGTCTGCGCATGCGCCAGCTCGGCCACAATGCGCGCCAGCAATGGCACGTTCAAGCGGTACAGAACGTGGGCGACCCGGTGGTGGATCATCGCCAGAACACCGGGGTAGCACAGCAGCACTTCGTCCACGCTGCGGGCTGCGGGGTCACCATCAAAGGCGGCGACCACGTCGCTGTCGAGCAGCCTGCGAATGCTTGGCAAGGTTGCGGCAAATTCGCGCACGATGGACACCGCCTGCGCCGACAGGGCGGCTTCGTCGATCAGCGCCTCATGCCGCGCAATGTGGCGCAACTCCAGCCGCACCTGTGCATGCAGCGTGTGCAAAACCAGGCCCAATGTGTGACCGATATAGAAGTCTTCGCCTTCCTGGCGCAAGTCTTTGGGCCCCAGACGCATCGGGAACAAGGCACCCTTGAGCCCTTCAATGACCTCGGCCAGTGCGTCGCGGGACGGCAGTTCCCGCCCGCCCGGTTCGTTCGATCGGTGTTGCCGCGTGCGCCACTCCTGCCGGACTGCCGCCAGTTCGGCGACGACGCCGGCCAGCTCAAATACCGGCTCACGATCCCCATAAGACTTTTTCGATGGCGTCGCGCCCGGCGACTTCAATCCTGCACCCATGGCAACCCCAGAAACCGCCATCCGTCCTGAACGCCGCGGTGTTGCTGTGCATCGAGTTCGCCTTCGAAGCCTTCCAGAATGTTGAAGACCCGGCTGAAACCCGCTTGTGTAGCTGCCTGGGCTGCCAGCACCGAGCGCTTGCCGCTGCGGCAGAGCAAAAGCAGTGTGGCCTGTTTATTGGTTTTGGCTTCCAGCTCACGCACAAAACGCGGATTGCGCAGCAGCGACGTGCCGGTTGCCCACGGCACATGCACGCTGCCAGGTACATACCCGACGAACTTGCGCTCCTCGGCGGTGCGGACATCCACCAGGGTTGCTTGCTTGCTGTTGAAGAGCTCCCAGGCCAGCGCGGGAGGGACGGCCCCTGCGTAGGGCAGGCCGGTAGCAAGTGCAACGGCACGGATCGCTTCCAGAGCGGTGGCCGGATCAGAGGCAGTGGTAATCGTTTCGGCGGCAGTGGTCATGGCTTGGGGACTTCAAGGAATTTTTCAGAGCGGAATAGCAAATTTTGCGAGGCAGGGGTTCAAAGAAAAACGAATAAAACCGCAGTAGCTAAGTACAAAAACGAGTAAGCGTTGTGGTGGCAGGGCCTACACGATGTCGGCTTTGAGCGCACCGATAACGCGTTCGCGCGTCAGTGTAGGAACAAAGGTTTCGATAAAACTGTACGCATAGCCACGCAACCACGCACCCCGGCGGATACCCAGCCGCGTGACGTTGACTGCAAAAAGATGACCGGCATCAAGAAAGCGCAAATTGCGGTCGCGCTCCTCATCGACTGCAATGGAGGCCACGATGCCTACGCCCATGCCCAGTTCCACATAGGTCTTGATCACGTCGGCATCCATCGCAGTCAGGACTACTTCGAGCGATAGGCCCTGTGCCCTGAATGCATCATCGATATGCGCGCGACCGGTGTATCCGAGCTCATAGGTGATGATGGGATAGTGCTGAAGCTGCTCCAGGGTCACCAGTCCCTGCACGTCGAGCAGGGGATGGCCAGGCTGCACGATGATGCTGTGGGTCCAGTGGTAGCAGGGCAAGGTGAGCAACTGCGCATAGTCCCCCAGCGCCTCGGTGGCAACCCCAATGTCGGCTTCCCCGCTGACCAGCATGGCGGCTACCTGTTTGGGTGAACCCTGGTGCAGATGCAAGGTCACTTTGGGAAACTTGTCCCGAAAGTCCTTTACGACCTGGGGCAGCGCGTAGCGGGCCTGCGAGTGGGTTGCGGCCACCGTCAACTGGCCCGAGCTCTGGCTGCTGAAGTCTTCCCCGGCGCGGCGCAAATTTTCGGCGTTCAGCAGCAGTTCTTCGACGATCGGTAGCAAGGAATCACCTGGCGGTGTCAATCCTGTCAGGCGTTTGCCGGCGCGCACGAAGATTTCGACGCCGAGCTCCTCCTCCAGTTCGCGAATCTGCCGGCTGACACCGGGTTGCGAGGTGTGCAGCATCGCCGCCACCTCGGTCAGGTTGAAGCCACAGCGGACCGCTTCGCGTACAGAGCGCAGTTGTTGAAAGTTCATGCCTTACAACACCTCGGCAACATCT
>CAIOLZ010000077.1 GCA_903859265.1 uncultured beta proteobacterium | reverse complement strand
CGTTCCAGATCGAGCTGTTGCAGGGCGTCTTCGAGCTGCGCCGCGGCATCCTGCGGCAAGTGCGCCAGCGTTTCCCGGTGCGCAGCAAAAATCTCCAGCACGGTCAGATCGTCCGCCGCCAACATGGGAAGCAATTGGTCCCGCAATAACGCAATGGCCTTTTGCGCGATGCCGGCGTTGGCAATGACCTGTGGACTGGCGGTACCCGGCTCTCCCAACAGGGCCAAGGCCTGCTGCAACGCGGCCAGAGCGTCCTGCACGACGTCCTCCAAAAGCTTCGCCTGATTGCGAACTTCGTCAGCGGTGCCTTTGCTGCAAGTGGCCTCCAGCCCGGCGAGCACTGCGTGCAGCCTTGTCAGGCCCATCGTGCCGGCGTTACCTTTGAAAGTGTGCAGGAGCGCTTTGGCAGACTGGAGGTCGGCGACGTCGAGCATGGTGGTCAGGTCCACCGCCAGCGATTGCAATCCCCGGCTCAAATCGCTGGCGGAGCGCGCATAAAGTGCTCGCAGGCCGCCAAGCCGTGCAAGTGCGGCGGGCAAGTCGATATCGGCATTGACCAGACCCGAGGGATCAGTGGACAGCGCTGAACTCGCCAAAGCCAGCGCTGCGGTGGACCGGACCTGTGATTCGGGCGTGAAGCCGGTCAGTTCAAGCAGCATGGATGTGAGTTGCGCCATGTCAAAAGGTTTGCCAATGTGCTCGTTCATGCCAGCGTCGATGCAGGCCTGGCGATCGCTTGCCATGGCATTGGCGGTCAGGCCAATGATCGGCAGCGCGGCCAGCCCGAGTTGCTCACGGATTGCCTGGGTTGCTGCGTAACCGTCCATCACCGGCATTTGCACGTCCATCAATACCGCGTCGAATTGTTTTTTCGCCGCTGCCACGGCATTGACGCCCTGGCGTCCATCGCCCACGATCGATACCAGCGCGCCTTCGTAGCTCAGCAGTTCTTCCGCAACTTGCTGGTTGATGGCGTTGTCCTCGACCACCAGAATGCGCATGCCGGCGAGTTGGCGCATGCTGCTGCGCGGGGAACGGCGCACCGATTCGCCCCCAATGGCGCGGGCCCGGGATGCATCCATCAGCATGGATGCCGTAACGGGTTTGATCAAAAATGCGTCGATGCGGTTCTGCTCGTCCGCCGTGCGTTGCGACAAATCATCGCGGTTGTTGGCAGACAGCATCACGCAGTGCGGCATCACCTCGGCGTGATCCGCGTAAAACTTACCCAGCCTCTCCAGCGTTTCCCATCCGTTGATGCCGGGCATCTGCCAGTCGATGTAGATACATTGGTAGGTTTGGCGACCGGCTGCCCTGCGCTGGTTCACCATGGAGAGTGCCTGCGCGCCACTATGGGCTACGTCCACAGTCCAGCCAAAGCCGCGCAACATGGCCGCCATCAGACGGCAGGCGACCGGGTTGTCGTCAATCAGCAGAACCTGCCGGGCAACAGAATCCGCCGGCTCCTGCAGGCCTTCTTCCATCGCCGGGCTTTCCATTTGCAGGGCGAAGTGAAACGTGCTGCCAACTCCCAGGGTGCTGATCAGCGCGATTTTTCCACCCATGATCTCCACCAGCCGCTGGCTGATGGCCAGCCCCAGCCCAGTGCCGCCAAAACGCCGTGAGGTGGAAGCCTCAGCCTGCGAAAAGCCAGTGAAAATTTTGGCCTGGTTCTCGGGGGCTATGCCGATACCCGAGTCCTGGACACTGAAAAGCACCCTTGTCAAACCCTTGCGGTTGGGCCGCGAACCATCCGCTTTCAGCGCAATAACCACCTGCCCTTGCGACGTGAACTTGATCGCGTTACCCGCAAGATTGATCAATACCTGCTGCAAGCGCATCGAGTCACCCATCAGCATTGGCGGCAATAGCGGATCGATGTCGTACAACACTTCGATTGCTTTGTTGCCCACGTTGGCGCACAGGACCACCGCCAGATCGCGCATCAGGCGATCAACGTGAAATGGCCGCACGTCGAGTTCCATCTTGCCGGCGTCAATTTTTGAAAAATCCAGAATGTCGTTGAGCAAGCCCAGCAATGATTTGGCAGCGCCCTCGGTTTTGCTGACGTAGTCAAACTGGTTGGAGGTCAGTGCCGTGTTGCCCAGCAGCTTGAGCATGCCCAGGATGGCATTCATGGGGGTGCGGATTTCATGGCTCATATTGGCCAGAAATTGCCCTTTGCTTTGCGTTGCCAGTTCGGCCGCTTCACGCGCTTGCTGCAACGATTTTTCGTATTGCTTGCGCTCGGTGATGTCCTGAAAAATACCACTTAGCCGAATTGTTTTTCCATCCTCGACGGTGGCCCTGCCCGTGGTGCGTACATGGATCAGTGTGCCTTTGGTGGTCAGTGTTTCCAGTTCCAGATCGTAGGGCTCACCCGAGGCGATGGCGGCATCCAGCGCCTTGGTAATACGTTGGCGGGAGGGCTCGGTGAAGTAACCCACGCCGGCGTCAACGGTCGGATTGAAGTCGTCGGGCGAAGCCTCGTGGATGCGGTAGGTTTCCCGGGTCCAGTACAGGTCACCGCTGCGCAGGTCAAGCTCCCACCCGCCTACTTTGGCGATTTCCTGCGACTCTTCCATCAGGGCATTGCTGGCCGCCAGCGACTCTTCAGCCCGTTTGCGCGCGGTGATGTCGATGATCTGGGTCACTACAAATTCCGGGCAATCGGTCCGGTCGCGCACTACCGATACGCTGGCCAAACCCCATACCGTGTAGCCTTCCCGGTGCAGATAACGCTTGGCGCGCTGGTAAACCTGAATCTCGTCATTGAGCAGGCGCTCGAATTGCTGCTTGTCAACTTCCCATTCATCGGGATGGCTGATGTCCGTAAAAGTCATCTCGGAGAGTTCGACTTCGGAATAACCCAGAAACTCGCACAGCGCCGTGTTGGTATTCAACCAGACGCCTTTGGGCGACAGGATGCCCATGCCGCTGGTGGCGTTGTTGAAAATGGCCGCAAACGTCTGCTCACTCTGGCGCAGGCGGTCCGCAGCGAGCTTGCGCTGACTGATGTCCACAAAGGTACAGATCACCGACGTTGGAACACCGGACTCATCTTCAAATATCGGCTTTGCATTGATCGATATCCAGCCCAACACACCGTCGGATTTGTAAACACCCATCACCGCGTCTCGCACTTCCTCGCCGGTCGCCAGGGCAATCATGGAGGGGTGCGCTGCACCGGGCCAGGCGCTCATGTCTTCGTGCACACAGCGCCAGGAGGGATCGACAGAGGTCCGGCCAATCATCTGTGAATGGGTCAACCCCAGCAAGTCCTCCGCGCTCTGGTTGCAGGACACGATGAATCCGTCCGCGCGTTGCACCACGACACCTTCGAACATCGCATCGATCAGCGCCTTGTATTGCACATGATTGGATTTGAGCGCAGCCTCTGATGCCAAGCGGAAGCTGATATCGCGGACGATTTTGGAGACGCCGACCAATTTTCCGTCCGGCCCTGACAAGGGTGACATGCTGACGGATACCGCGATGTCCTGCCCCGATTTGTGGCGCCGGACGGTTTCGAAGTTCACGACCGGCTCACCACGATGCAAGCGCTCGAGAAGTGCCGGCTCTTCTGCCAACCGGCTTTGCGGAAATAACCGGGAGATGGGATGGCCCAGCATTTCTTGCGCGCTGTAGCCAAACATGCGTTGCGCCGCCACGTTCCAGCTGGTGACACGGCCACTGGTGTCCTGGCTGATGATCGCATCGTCACTCTGTTCGACAATGGTTGCCAGATGCAGGTGATCTTCGTTGCCTTGTTCAACGCGTCGGGTCCACTTTGCAACCTGCTGCAGTTGCCCGCGCTTTTCAAGCAGCGACGCCGCCGCCGAGGCCAGATTTTTCAGAATCTCGCGCTGGCTGTGGTTCAGTGTCGTCGGGGTACGGTCCATCACGCACAGGGTGCCGACGTTGCTGCCATCGGAGAGGGTCAGTGGCATTCCCGCGTAGAAGCGAATGTTGGGCGCCTGCGTGACCAGCGGGTTGGCGGCGAAACGCGGGTCTTTGGCCGCGTCGGGAATTTCGAACAGTTCATTGCCCAAAATGGCGTGGCCGCAAAACGATATGTCCCTGGGGGTTTGCGTGGCGTCCAGGCCGAAATTCGCCTTGAACCACTGGCGGTTGGCGTCAATCAGCGAAATGAGCGATATCGGTACTTCGCACGCCAGTGAGGCTGCGCGCGCCAGGGCGTCCAGATTCGACTCCGGTGCTGTGTCGAGCACGTCCAGATTGCGTAGCGATTCCAGCCGCCGGTCTTCGTCAGCGGGTAATGCCGGGGCAATGTAGTGGGCAGTCAATGGAGTATTCCGAGCAGGGTTCTATCCGGGCTTTATGTTGGCCTGCATCGTACCCCTTCGCTTTTGCGCGTGTGAGCTGTTCCCAATAGGGTGCGCAACGTCTAAAGATCGCAAATCGACCGCGCCACCGCTTCTGCCACGCGAATACCGTCCACGCCAGCCGACAGAATGCCCCCCGCGTAACTCGCGCCTTCACCGGCCGGAAAGAGCCCGCGCACATTGCTGCTTTGAAGATCGTCACCGCGCGGCATCTTCAAGGGTGAGGACGTGCGCGTTTCCACCCCGGTCAGCACAGCGTGCGCCATGTCGAAGCCTTTGATTTTTCTGCCAAATACCGGCAGTGCCTCGCGAATGGCCTCAATCGCGTAAGCCGGCAGGCTGTGTGACAGGTTGCCCAGCCTGACCCCGGGCTTGTAGGACGGAACCACGCTGGCCAAGACGCTGGAGTCGCGTTGCGCCAAAAAGTCGCCCACCAATTGGCCCGGCGCTTCATAGGTGCCGCCGCCCAGCGCGTAGGCGCTGCTCTCCAGGGAGCGCTGCAACACGACGCCGGCCAACGGGTGTACCCGGTCGGCCGCGGCCTCACCTGGTAAGGGCGTGGCGGCCTGCATTGCCAGGGCCTGCCGCGCGTAAAGGCTGCCTTTTTCAGCCCCGAAAGCTGCGACGAACGACGCCTCGTCCTGCGGATAGTCCGGTGGCTCAATGCCCACCACGATCCCTGCATTGGCATTGCGCTCGTTGCGCGAATACTGGCTCATGCCATTGGTGACCACGCGCCCGGGTTCGCTGGTGGCAGCGACCACCGTGCCGCCGGGGCACATGCAAAAGCTGTACACCGCGCGTCCGTTGCTGGCATGGTGGACCAGTTTGTAGTCGGCGGCTCCCAGCATCGGGTGACCCGCGTGGCGACCCCAGCGCGCGCGGTCGATGACGCTTTGCGGATGTTCAATGCGAAAGCCCACCGAAAATGGCTTTGCCTGCATCGCAACACCACGTTCAAACAGCATGGCAAATGTGTCGCGCGCGCTGTGGCCCAGCGCCATCACGGCATGGTCAGCCTCCAGCGTGTAGGTCTTTCCGGACGGCACGTCCAGCACCCGCAGCGCTTGCATCTGCCGTGGCCCCGATCCTCCCGGCCCGGGCTGAGATGCGGGAGCCGTGGTGTCGCGCAGGACCACATCCACCACACGCTGCTCGAAGCGCACTTCACCGCCGAGCGCGATGATTTGTGCCCGCAGGTTTTCGACCACCTTTACCAGCTTGAAGGTGCCAATGTGGGGGTGCGCTTCGTACAGTATCTCGGACGGAGCGCCCGCTTTGACAAATTCCTCCATCACCTTGCGGCCCAGAAAGCGCGGATCCTTGATCTGGCTCCACAGCTTGCCATCCGAGAACGTGCCCGCACCGCCCTCACCAAACTGCACGTTGCTCTCCGGGTTGAGATTTTTCTTGCGCCACAGTCCCCAGGTGTCCCGGGTGCGCTCACGAACCGTGCGACCGCGCTCCAGGACAATCGGTTTGAAGCCCATCTGTGCCAGGACCAGCGCCGCAAATATGCCGCACGGACCGAAGCCAACCACCACCGGGCGCCTGCCGGGAGCCTGCGATACATGCGTTACCGGGTAGTAAGCCATGTCCGGTGTTGCAACAACGTGCGGATTGCCAGCAAATCGCTGCAAGACCGCTCCCTCGTCGCAGAGCGTGACATCAACGATGTAAACCACCACGATGTCAGCCTTGCGGGCATCAAAGCTGCGTTTGAAAACATGCAGCTGTGTGATGGCTTCACGCTCCACGCCCAGTGCCCGGGCGGACAGCATCGTCAGTGCTTCCGCCGGATGCGCCACAGGACCACGGTCTGACTCTGTCTCGGCAGGCGCGTCAGACGCGCGTCGCGGGTCCAGGGGAAGCGCAGACAGCGGAAGTTTGAGTTCGGAGAGTCGGATCATGGGGCTCGTGGTGATCAAGCAAGCCGGTGATTTTACCGGCACCCATTACCGCATCGGGGCCGTCAGGGTGCCACGTCGTACCCCAATATGGCAGTGTAGTTGTCAGAGCCGAAGGCTTTGCCAACCACCAAAAGCTGACCCGGGGCTGCCGGATCGATGTCCGCGGCAAACGCATCACCCTGCAGTCCCAGCTCAACCCATTTGCCGGTTTGCATGACCGCCATTTTTTCGAATTTGCTGGAACGGATCCTGAATGTGTAGTGGTGATCGAGTTTCAGATTGAAACTCAGGGGCGCTTTTTGAACCGACGCGATGTGGTAGGGCAAGTCGAAGGTTTGGACAAACTGGCCGGAAAACTCCGGGCTGCTGAGTGTTTCCCAGGCTTCGACCGGCGAAATGTCATTGTTGAAAAAAGTTGTTTTGACTTCGGGCAGGCGTTCGAACTGCTTTTGCGTCAGGTGCGGGGTGTGTTGCAATTGCCAGTTGTCGTCCTGCGGGAAATGGCTAAATACCAGTTGTTCCGGGGGCACCAGAAAAAAAGCTTCGGACAGCGCTTTCTTGTACCTGCCATTGGATACATAACCGGCGCCCCAGGTGGGGTCGATCATGCGCCATTCACCATCCACCTTCAAGGCGTTCCACATGTGGTTGGGCTTGTCGAAATGCTGGCCGCCAGCGCCCACATAACCTTTGGCAAAACCGGCAATGCTTTTCACTTCCAGTCCGGCCGCCCGGGAAAGTTCTTCAAACAGGCTGGCGAAACCATCGCAGACCGTCGTGCGTTTGGCCAGCACGTCGGAGGCGCTCATCTTGGAAAACCGACCCTCCAGATATGCGGGTACGTCGTAGTCAATACGGTCGGTGATCCAGCGGTAAATGGCGCGGACTTTTTCAGGCTCGGAGTGCAGGTTTGCGGTGAGGTATGCGGCCAGCGTCTGGGTCGATTTTTCCACCTCGGGGGGTGCCGCCAAAGCGTGTGCGTCAATTTCTGCGACCAGAGTATCTGGCAGCTCCAGCGCCTGCGCGGCCGGGCACAGCAACAAGGCTGCCAGCCATGCGCCTGTGTAACGCTGTAGATAGTGCATACGCCCTCCCCGAAGCGCAAGTATGCGCGGGGTGATTGCCGGTCGTCAATTCGTTTTCGCAAGCACCGATAATGGCGGCGTGAAGCCCACCAGACCACCGCTGGTGCAATCTTGGAAACAAGGCACTGGAGGAACGTCCGGACTGCACAGGGCGGCGTAGCAGCTAACGGCTGTCCACCGACCGATCGTGTGCGCAAGCACAGGGTTCTAAGGTGAGGATCAGAGCAACAGAGACGAGTCGTTGTGTATAGCCTTTTGGGTGTTCTATGCGCAGTGCGCGGCGTAAGCCGTGCCCCGGGCAACCGGGAGCGCATAGCCAGCCGATGGGCGAAGCACATCGGGTGAAACGGGCAATCTCTACGCGCAGCAATACCAAGTAGGCCAACGCAAAGCGAGGCGGTTCGCCGCAGCGCCATGACCGGGGCCCCCGGAGTTGGCGGGTAGGTAGCATCGAGCCGGTCGGGTGACCGCCGGCCCAGAGTAATGGTGGTCACATGCGGGGTAACCCGTATGCACAGAATCCGGCTTATCGGTGGGCTTCACACTTTTCGCCGTTTGCGCTATGGTTAAAGCCTGATATTCATTGGGGGCCACCATGCGACCTGTAATCGAGCTGATCAAAAAAAGGCAGGCTGATGGATTCTGGAGCCTGAGCCCTGAGTCCAGCGTTTTTGAGGCACTGCAAACGCTCGCGGCACACGATGTCGGCGCGCTGATGGTCCTGGAGTACGACCAGTTGGTGGGCATTTTTTCGGAGCGTGACTACACCCGCAAAGTGGCTTTGGCCGGCAAATCCTCCAAAGATACCAAGGTACGCGACATCATGACCAGAGCAGTTCTGTCGGTTTCGGCGCAAACCCGGACCCGGGAATGCATGGCCCTCATGAGCACCAAGAAAATCCGTCACTTGCCGGTGCTCGATGGAGGCAAGGTCATTGGAATGATCTCGATCCGGGACATCCTCGACGACATCATTGCCGACCACGAAGCCACCATCAGCCAGTTGCAAAGCTACATCGCCAGCTGATGGCAAGGCTGATGGTTACTTGCGAATCTTTGCCAGTTCGGCCTGCAGTTCCTTGACCAGTTCGACATGCCCGTTGGCCGAGAACTTGGCAATTGCAGGGCGCGCCGCGTCCTGCATCCGGTCGAGCTCTTTGCTGCTGAGCACCGTGACTTGCATGCCTTTTTCTTTCAGCACGTCAAGCGCCTTGGCACCGGCGGCCCGGCTGTCTTTGCGCTCGAAATCACGCGACACCACTGCTGAATCCTGCAGCGCTTTTTTCTCATCCGCGCTCAAGCCGTCCCACCACTTTTTGCTGACCAGAACGATCCACGGGCTGTAAACGTGCTTGGTGATGGACAGGTACTTTTGGACCTCATAAAACTTGCTCGACTGAATCGTGTTGACCGGGTTCTCCTGCCCATCGACCGTATGGGACTCCAGCGCGGTAAACAACTCCGAGAACGCCAAAGGGATTGCATTGGCGCCGAAGCCGTTGAACATGTCGATGTACACCGGGTTTTGCATGACCCGCAGCTTGACGCCCTGAAAGTCTTCCATCTTGGCAATGGGGTGTTTGGAGTTGGTCAGGTTGCGAAAACCGTTTTCCCAATAGACCAGGCCGATCAGTCCTTTGGCGTCAAGTTTGGCGATCAGTTTTTTGCCGAAGTTGCCATCCAGAATGGCATCTGCCTCCTGCTCGTTGTGGAACACGAAGGGCAGGTCGTAAATGCCAAATGAATCTTCAATGCCGACCAGCGTGGCCGTGGAGACCACCGTCATTTCCTGTGCGCCGCCGATCAGGGCGTTTTGCATCTGGTTGTCATTGCCCAGGCTGGCGCTGGCAAAGCCCTTGACTTTCATCTTGCCGCCGGTGCGCTTTGCCAGATCCTCGGCAAAGGCTTTGACCGCGTGGCCCTGGTTGGTGTCTTCAGCCAAGCCGTAGCCAAAGCGAATGATGCGGGTCTGGTAATCGGCTGCCAATGTGCTGGTGAATGCGGTGGCCAGCGCCGAGGCGAGGAGGAGCTTGGTGATTTTTTTCATGGTTGCTAAAGGGTGGTTGAGGGTGAATGAAACCAGGTTAACGGAACCATGCCAGCGGTACCGTGATGACGCCAGGGAAAAGGACAAACAGAAATACCAAAAGCGCTTCGACCAGCAAAAAAGGCCAGACGCCGCGGGTCGCACTTTCCAATGAAATTTTGGCGATGCCGCAGACCACGTTGAGCACCGTGCATACCGGTGGATGGATCAGCCCGAGCGTGCCCACCAGAATGAACATCACGCCAAAATAGGTCGGGTCAATGCCTGCTGCAATCACGATGGGCATCAACACCGGGCCCATCACCAGAATCGTCGGCGTCAGATCCATAACGTTGCCAATCAAGAGCAGCAACACCATGATTGCGGCCATCAGCAGGTGCGGGTGACCCATCATTGGGCCGAGGAAGTCGGTCACTTGTGCGGGCAGGTCGGCCAGCGTGACCATATAGGACGATACAAAGGCCGCAGCGCACAGAAACATGACGGTACTGGTCGTGCGCCCGGCGTTGACAAAGAGCGCCATCAGTTGCGGGATTTTCACTTCGCGGTACACGAACAGGCTGACAAACAGCGCATAGACCGCCGCGACCGCAGAGGCTTCGGTGGGCGTGAAAATGCCGCCGCGCAGGCCGCCAATAATGATCACCGGCAACACCAGTGCCCACAACGAATCGCCCAGGGCTTGCAGGCGTTCACTTCCGCTGCGCTTGGGCTGCAGCCTGACCTGCATGGTGCGCGACAGCATCGCCCAGACAAGTACCAGCCCCCCGGCGCGCAACAGTGCCGGAACGATGCCGGCCACGAACAGCGCGCTGACAGACGTGTTGGTGGTCACGCCAAAAATGATGAAAGGCATGGAGGGCGGAACGATCGGTGCGATCACGCCGCCGGCGGCGATCAGTCCGGCAGAACGCGGCACCGGGTAGCCGTTGTCGCGCATCATTGGAATCAACAGTGTGGCGACCGCTGCGGTGTCGGCCAGCGCCGAGCCGGAGAAGCAGCCCAGCAGCAGGGTCGCTGCAATCGCAACATAACCCAGGCCGCCCTGAATATGACCGACCATGCTCACGGCGAGGTTGATGATGCGCTTGGAGATGCCGCCCGCGTTCATGAGCTCGCCCGCCAAAATGAAGCAGGGCACGGCCATGAGGGGGTAGATGTCGGCCCCTGCGATCATGTTCTGGGCGACCAGTTGCGCGTCAAAAAAGTTGAGCTGGAACATCAGCGCGACGCCGGTGAGCATCAGCGCAAATGCAATTGGCATACCCATCACGATCAGCACGATCAGGGTCCCGAGAAATATCAGAATGCTCATGGTGTGCCGCCGGACACCGGATCACCGGCCATGAATGCGTCCGGCCGGTTGAGCAGGATTTTCAGCAAATTGGAGCCGACGATGAGCAGCATTGACGCCGCACAGACCAGTCCCGCCGACGCAATAAAGGCATTCGGAAAGCGCAGGACGGTCGAGTAGGTGGTCATGCCGATCTTGGTCTGCACCCAGCTGCCTTCCAGAAAAAGCCAGAGCGCGTACAGGGTGAGAACGTGCGTTGCGATGGCGCAGCATTTGCGGGCCCAGCGTGGCAGGCGTGCCTGCACCAATTCCACACCCAGATGGGCGCGCCGGCGCAGGGTCAGGATGGCACCCAGAAAAACCAGCCACACAAACAGCAGTCGCGACAATTCTTCAGCACCCGCAAAGCTGGTGCCCAGCGCATAGCGTCCGACCACGTTGGAAAATACCAGCAGCACGATCAGCGTGAGCGCCAGTGCCATCAGCTTCTCCACCAGCTTCTCCACCACCAACATATTCAATCCCATCGGATATTCCTTTTTTAGTTTTTGATTGCTGAATCCGTTAGCCACTGCGCGACTTGCAGGCACAGCCTGTCGGTCGGAACCGTGGCGTCCAGTCGCAGTACACCGGGCTCGCCGACCGGGGATTCCAGCGTGTCGAACTGGTTGTCCACCAGTGCTGCCGAGAAAAAATGTGCTTTGGAGCGCGCCACCACGCGGCGCAGTGCCTCGGCTTTGTCGATATCCAGAAAGACAAAGCGCAGTTCCGGCGTGCCCTGGCGGAGCTGGTCGCGGTAGGCTTTTTTGAGCGCAGAGCAGGTCACGACCAAACCGTTTTGATGGCTTTGGATCTGCAGTGCCAAGGTGGACAGCCAGCCGGCGCGGTCCGCATCCGTCAGCGCGATGCCCTTGGACATTTTGTCGCGGCTGGACGGGCTGTGAAAATCATCGCCTTCAATCAACGGGCACTGCTCTGCCAGCGACACGGCCTTAGCAAGACTGGATTTGCCGCAACCGGCAACGCCCATAATCACGATGGAGAGACCCATATTCGGATAGCGCTATCTCAACAGGATAAAAAATGTGGCATTGCATAAAATATGCGCATGCAATGCCACGCGATTACTTTTGGATAGCGCTATCCTAAAACTTATTGATGCTGATCGATTTAGTACAAACCCTAGGATTCAGGCGGCCACCATGAAAAAAGACAGCCTGCGCCAACGTGCGACCGGTCGGGTCACGTTGGCCGACGTTGCCAAAGCCGCTGGCGTCAGCCCGATCACCGTTTCACGCGCCTTGCGGGGCGAGCGTTCGGTCGATCCGGTCTTGGTGGCACGGGTTCAGGCCGCGTCCGACAAATTGCGATACGTGCCCGATCCGGCGGCACGTGCATTGGCGTCGCAACGCAGTAACCACGTCGCGGTGTTGATTCCGCTCTTGTCCAACGAACTGTTTGTCACGCTGCTCGAAGCCGTGCAACTGCGGCTGCGCCAGGACGGGTTTCAGACCTTTATTGGCGTTACCCATTACGACCCCGCCCAAGAGGAACAGCTTCTGCGTGAACAGTTGATGCACCGGCCCGCCGGCTTGCTGGTGACCGGGTTTGACCGCACGCCAGCGGCGCAAAAGTTGATTGAAAGCAGCACAGTACCCTGTGTTTATCTGATGGAAACGTCACGGCGCGATGATCTGTACAGCGTGGGTTTTTCGCAATCCGATGCCGCCTACGACCTCACCCGCCACTTGCTGGATACGGGGCGGCGACGCATTGCATTTGCGGCTGCCCAACTTGATCCGCGCACGCTGCAACGACTCGAAGGCTGGCGCAAAGCCTTGCAGGAGTCAGGTCTCTATTTGCCTACTTTGGAATGGCTCAATCCTGCACCCTCAAGCATGGCCTTGGGTGGGGTGATGTTTGAGCAAATCATGGGCCAGGCGCCACCATTGGATGCGGTCTTTTTTTGCAATGACGACCTGGCACAAGGCGCGTTGCTGACCGCCAATCGCCTGGGCGTCCCAGTGCCGCAGCGGGTGGCGATTGCAGGGTTTAATGACCTGCGTGGCAGTGATCTCATGAATCCTCCGCTCACCACCGTCCAGACGCCACTGGCCCGGGTGGGCGAAGCGGCGGCCGGCCTGTTGCTTCAATTAATACGCGGTGAGGTGGTGGAGCCCAAAAGCCTGGATATGGGCTACCGCCTGGTTTTGCGCGGCAGCACGTGACTGGTCGCTGCCAAAGGTCCGCCCGACCCGTCAAAATTTTTCAAAGCTGGCAAGGTAGCGCCATTGGCCCACAGGCAAATCGCTCAATGCCACGCGCCCAAGCCGGATCCGGCGCAGCGCCAACAAGGTCAGCCCGCCACGCTCGCAGAGATGGGCTACCAGCCCCGGATGCGCGCCTTTGACCGCGAAGCGAAGCTTGCTGCGTTCGGGGCTGGTGCTGCCGACACTGAATTTGGTGGGTGGCAGTGGGTTGCGTGAGTCCTTGAGTGCGCGCGTAATGCGTTGCATGGCCTCCTCAGACACTTCGCCCGCGACATCCGCCACCAACTCATGCTCCATGGATCCGATGTCTTCAGAGAGCTTGCGTCGGGTGCGCCAGTCCTGCGTGAAAACGAGCAATCCACTGGCGCCGGTTTCCAGCGGCACATCCGACGATAGGTGATTGAAGTGGCGCTTTAACACGCGAATGTCCGAGCCATCCTGCGGCCAGTGGCTCAGCGGTGTGAGCAGTTGGCGCGCGCTCTTGCCTTTGCCGCCTTGATCCTCCTCGACGCCATCGAGCCAGTCCGGCGGTTTGTGCAACAGCAGCGTGACCGATTCAGCGCCCAGCAAAGTCGCGTCCGCAGCGACCTGCACGGTTTGCTTGAGCACCCGAAACGGCGGGTCTTCCACGACGACGCCGTCAACGGTCACCCAGCCTCCTTCAATGTATTGCTCGGCCTCGCGGCGCGAGCAGCCCTTGAGTTGCATCACACGTTTGGACAGGCGTTCGCCCTCATTGGACACGGAAGCACGGATCATGTGCTTTTGCCCCGTGCTTCCTGCCTCTGCAGCATCTGAATGCGTTCCACATGGGCCAGCAGCGAGCGTCTGGCCACGGGCCATATGCGCGGGTCCACATCGTCGTAAGCAAGTGGTAACCACGTGTCGAGCGACCCATCGGGATCGGCGCGCATGACGGCTTCGATTTTGGCCTCGCGCTTGAGCCGGTGTGCCTTCAGATGGCGAATGGCACCAATGGCATCGACCAGCACGTGGCCATGTGCAGGCAGGATGAACTGCACGCCGTGCGCGCAGCACTGCGCATCGAGCAGGTCGAGCGAGGCGATGTAGTCGGCCATATTTCCGTCGGGTGGATCGACTACGGTGGTGCTGCCGTTGAGCACGTGGTCGCCTGAAAAAAGCAGACCATCTTCGACCATCATCAGGCACAGGTGATTGGCCGCATGCCCCGGCGTGTGGATGACCCGCAAAGTGTGCTGGGGGACTTCCGGGCCGGCTCCCAAAGTCAAAAGTTCACCGTGCGCAAGCGACCGGTCTGGAATAAACGAACTCCCCGCGCGCGCTGTGGGTGCGGACGGAAGTCCCATTATTTCCGGCACGTTGAAATCTCGCGCGGGCTGCGCTGCACGCAAGGCGTTTGCGCACAAGGCCTGCAAGGGTTTGGCCCCGGGGGCATGGTCGGGGTGCGAGTGGGTACAGACGATCATCCGGATGTTGCCGCCTCGTCCATCAGGAGTTTGTGCGCAGTCAAATAAGCGCTGCAAATGGTCGGCATCAGCCGGGCCCGGGTCGATCACGATAAAACCGGTGTCCGGTTCCCCCACCAGATAGCTGTTGGTGCCCGGGCCGGTCATGACACCAGGGTTGGGTGCCGTCAACCGCAGCAGGTTTTTGAGAATCGGCACTGCGACATCGGTGCGCCAGTCGGCGGGCGCGGGTATGGGGTGCAGTGCGTTGAGCATTTGGGTAGGTCGGACCATGGCGCGCATTTTGCAGCCAAAGAACCCCGAGGTCAGGTCGCCAGCCGATAATTGCGTCCATGCGAATTCAGTTCACCAAAATGCAGGGCGCTGGCAATGACTTTGTCGTGCTCGACGAGACCGCCGGGTCGCTGGGCCTGAGCGCGGCCACTATCGCTTTCTGGGAGACCGCCACTTCGGCATCGGCGCAGACCAGATACTGACGGTGCGTGCG